>NZ_JAWZSQ010000006.1:0-246100 GCF_034096925.1 Patulibacter defluvii | reverse complement strand
CCCGCGTCCGCCCATCGGCAGTACGCACCACCGCAGGCGTCCCGCCCGTCATCTTCACGGAGCTCAACCCGTACGACCCCCAAGGGGTGTTGTTCGCGACATCGGTCAACGTCTCGAACAACCACCCCTCACGCGTCACGCCATAGACCCGCAGATACGGATCCGAACCCGCCGGCGCCAACGCCGCCAACCCCGGCTGGAAGTTGTACGGACCCCGCTCGTACGAATTCCACGTCCGGCCGTTCGCCCCATCATCCACCGTCTCCACCAAACGACCGCGCTTGGCGACACTGAAGAGGCGTTGCCGACCATCGCTGGTACGGACCACCGCGACGTTCCCGAGCGCCATCGGCGGCGTGCCGCGACCGTAGGAGTTCCAGGTCGAGCCGTTCGCGTGGTCCGCGACCGTCTCGACGACTCCGCCACCCGCCAGATAGCTGAGTCCGTTGTCGTCGCCCGCCCGGTAGAAGGAATGGTCGTAGGACGAGGGATGCATCACCTGGTTCTCACCCAGGTACGGCGTCGCGTTGTGGTCCAAGCCGAGCGCGTGGCCCAGCTCGTGCGACACGACATGCTGCTTCTGGACCGCGGTGTAGCCCAGCACCATCGGGTGGATCCACGCCCGGCCGCCGTTGATCACCCACGTGCCGGTGCTCGAGACCCAGGTGAAATTGCGTGGCCCACCGCAACCCGCCCAGGCCGACCCGCCATCGCATGGCGACGACGCATCGATCGACAGCAGGATCTCCCCGGTCGCGGGCGCGCGGTCCGGCGTCGTGTCCGGCACCGTCCCGGCCGCGACCGTGATGTCGGCACCCGTCGCCCGGCGGACATCGCCGGCTGCGGCCTCGGCCGCCGCGCGCATCTGCTCGATGTCGCCCTGACCGTTGGCCACCAACCGCAGCGTGAAGGCGGCGCGATCTTGGTAGCTCGGGTCGAAGACCTCGAACCCGAGATCGCTGTTCGAGCTCGCCAACGCCCGGCTGCGCAGATCGCTGGAGGCGCCCGGTGATGCTCCGAACTCATGCGGGATCGGGGCGATGTCGTTGTCCAGCGGCAGCGGCTCGGACGCGAGCGCTCCCAAGGGACTCGAGAACGCGCCGAACGTCGCGGCGGCGACTGCGGCCAACACGACCTGCCTACGGGCCATTGAGTTCCTCCTCGGGATTCACACAGACACGCGCGCGAACCCTGAAGCCTCGCGCGGCTCCAGGCTAGCAGCGACGGCACCCGCCTCAGGAGGAGCGGCCGCCGTAGACCCGCCGCAGGACCCGCCCGACCAGACGGGCGGCGAACCGCAGCGGACCGCTCTGGCCGAGCCGCCAGGCCAGGCTCTCGACCGCGCGGTGGCGGGGGGCCGAGAGCAGGTGGCGGGCGTTGTCGCGATCGGCGGTGACCGCCTTCAGCTGCCGTTCGAGCTCGCGGCAGCGCTGCTCCAGGCGGGTGGCCCGGTGCTGGAGCGCGGCCGCGGCGGCCGCCTCGTGGGCTGGCTGCCGGGCCAGCCGCGCGTTGGCCCGCCGCAGCACCGCGTTGGCCTCGACCAGACCGGCGTGGTGGGCGGCCACGACCGGCGGCCCGTTGCGGACCAGCAGCGGCGGCGGCGCGCCGGCCACACCGGCCGGAAGTCCGATCGCCAGCACCGTCCAGCGGGCTGCGCCGGCGTCGAGCGTCGGGGCCGGCACCGATCGCGCCGGATCGTCGGCGGCGGCCGCCCCGATGATCAGCGTCTCGACCAGCTGCTGGACGTAGACGGCCGCGTCGGGCCACCGTCGGCGGACGCCCGCCGCGTCCGCGGTCGGCACCGCGACCACCGCTCCCCCGCCCCGCGCGAGCCAGCGGTCGACGGTCTCCGCCAGCGACGCGTCGGCGAAGCCGTCGGGCAGCACCAGCAGCGTCTCCTCGCCGTCGTCGTCGGGCAGGGCGGCGAGCGCGGTCACCCGCACGCGGGCGGCAGCGGCCTCGACCGGCGACAGCCGCGCGCCGTCGGGCTCCGGCACCGCCACCAGCACCTCGCGGCCCTCGACCAGCCCGGCCACCAGCTCCAACCGCTGCTCCCGCTCGCGGTCGCGCAGTCCCTGAGCGGTCATGCCCGCGCCACCGTCGTCTCGGCCGCCGCGCGGGCGGCGGATGCGGCGTGCAGCCGGTGCCCGGCCGCGGCGCTGCGGGACGCGCCCGGCTGGGCCAGCTGGGCGTTGGCCGCCCGCAGGGCGCGGAGCGCGGCCTCCGGGTCCGGTTCGGTGTCGGGCACCGGCTGGGCGGTTCGCGCCGGTCGCGCGGCGCCGAGGCCCGCCGTCCAGCGCATCCGCCGCTCCTCGCGCCGTGCCCGCAGCTCGCCCAGCAGCCGCTCCAGCAGCGGAGCGCCGATCTCGCGGATCATCGAGCGCTCGCGGATCCGGTAGCGGAACAGCCGCTCGGGCACGATCGCGCCCCACCAGCCGCGGTCGGCCATCTCCTGGAAGAGCAGCCAGTCCTCGTAGCTCGTCAGCTCGTCGTCGTAGTCGAGGCCGCTGGCGAAGATCTCGCGCCGGAAGAGGCAGCTGCAGACGCCACCGACGTTGTTGCGCTCGATCAGCCGCGACCAGTTGCCGTAGGGCATGTAGCCGCCCAGGTCGTCGCCGATGTCGTCGCCGGCGTCGTCGGTGAACTGGCTCCAGCCGCCGACGTAGGCCAGCTTCGGGTCGCTCTCGAGGATCTCGACCATCCGCGCGACGAAGGTCGGCTCCAGCACGTCGTCGGCGTCGAGCGGCAGCACGTAGCGGCCGGCGGCCTGGCTGATGCCGAAGTTGCGCGCGGCGCCGAGGCCGGAGTTCGCCTGGGTGACCACGACCACGCCCTCGCGGGCGGCGGCCTCGGCCATCGCCTCCAGGTCGGCGTCCCGCAGCGAGCCGTCGTTGACGACGATCGTCTCGATCCGCGGGTAGGTCTGGGCCGCGACGCTGTCGAGCGTCGCCGCCACGTAGCGCTCCAGCCGGAAGTAGGGCACGACCACCGAGACCAGCGGTGGCTCGCCACCCGCCAGCACGTCGACCGGGCCGAGCGGGCCGCGGCGGTCGCGCTCGCCCTCCAGCTCCAGGTAGCGGCGGCGGAGCGCGTCGGGGTCGGTCAGCTCGTCGAAGACCGCGCGCGGCCCGCCGGCGGCGATCAGCTCGGTGATCTGGTCGCGGTCGTCGAGCAGCCGCTCGGCCGCCTCGCGGAGGGCGTCGCGGCCGGTCGCCTCGGCCTGCCAGCCGCTGCGGCCGGGGATCGCCATCGCCGTCAGGCCGCCGACCGGCGAGCCGAGCACCGGCCGGTTGTGCTGCAGCGCCTCGCGGGCGACGTTCGGCCAGCACTCCCAGCGCGACGGCACCACGAGCACGTCGTGCTGCTGGATGAAGCGCCCGACCTCGGCCCGCGGCACCGGCTCGCCGAACCGCACCCGCGGGTCGTCGGCCGCGGTCAGCCGCAGCTGCTCGCCGAGCGAGGTCTCGAGCGGGCCGGTGTCGGTGTCGCCGCCGACGATCGTCAGCGTCCAGTCCTCGCGGCCGCTGTCGAGCATCCCGCGCAGGAAGTCGTGGATGCCCTTGCGGCGCTCGGCCCGGCCCAGGTAGAGGAACCGCACGGGACCGTCCGGCAGCGGTCCGCCGCTGCGGCCGGGCTCGACCGCGACCTCGTCGAGGAAGCCGTCGGGCAGCTCGATCGCCGGCGCCAGGGCCTCGGGGCCGTAGTAGCGCTGGTAGGCGGCGAGCACGTCGCCGCCCGACCACAGCAGCCGGTCGGCGTGGCGCAGGCAGTAGCGCTCGGCGTCGAGCAGCGAGACCGAGGGGAAGTCGTCGGCCAGGTGCCCGTCGAGCACCGCGCAGAGCTCGGCGGTCGTGTGCAGCCGGACGCAGACGAGCGTCTCGGCCAGCCACGCCGCGCGGGTGTGGCGGGCCTGGATCGTGACGAAGCCCTCGCCCAGGTAGTCCGGGAACTCGAGCACGTCCGGACCGCGGCCACCGTAGTGCGCGCGGAGCACGGCGTGGACCCGCGCGCTGTAGGCGTGCATGTGGTTGTAGAACGCCCCGTGGGTCTCGGCCGGCTCCTCCACGAAGAGCATCCGGACCGTGTCGGGCAGGACCCGTGGGTCGCCGGCGGCCCGCAGGCGGCGGTACTCCGCCTCGTGGTCGGCACTGGTGACGACGACGACCTCGGCCACGTCCGCCAGCTGCCGGGCCGTGGCCGCGACGATGGGGGCGATCCCCCCTCCCACGAACGGGTAGAGCTCCCGCGAGACGAGGCAGATCCGCATGCGCCAGCGAGCATAGCGGCCGGTTATCGTGGTCCGCGCCGCCTGCCACACGTGGTGCGTACTCCGTCTCATGAAGCGTTTCCGGCGATCGACTCCCGATCCTGATCCCCCTGCCCGATCGGCGGCGCTGGAGCAGCGCGTCGCCGAGCTGGAGCAGCAGCTCGACCGTGAGCGGCTGCGGCCCGAGCTGTGGGCCAACCGCCGGATCCGCGACCGGTTCGGCAACGCGGTCCACGCCGGCCCGTTCGCGGGTCTGGCCTACCCCGAATGGGGCCTGACCGAGGTCGACGGCTACGCGGCCAAGGTCCTCGGCAGCTACGAGGCCGAGCTGCACGACGCGCTCGAGGCGGCGATCGCCCAGCGGCCCGCGCGGGTCGTCGACGTCGGGACGGCCGAGGGGTACTACGTGGTCGGCCTGGCCCGGCGGCTGCCCGAGGCGACGGTGGTCGGGTTCGAGATCGTCGCCGAACGGGTCGAGCAGCTGCGGACGATCGCCGAGCTGAACGGCGTCGCCGAGCAGGTCGACGCGCGAGCGGTCGAGGCGACCGCCGCCGCCCTCGCCGAGGTGGTGACCGGACCGACGCTGCTGGTCTGCGACTGCGAGGGCGCCGAGGCGACGCTGCTCGACCCGGCCGCGGTGCCGGGCCTGGCCGCCGCGACGATGCTCGTCGAGACCCACGACCACGTGGTCCCAGGCGTCACCGACGATCTGGCCGCGCGCTTCGCCGCCAGCCACACCGTCGAGCGGATCGCCAGCCAGCCGCGCTTCGCCGACGACCATCCCGAGACCGACTTCCTGCCGCTGACCACCCGCGAGCTGGCGCTGTCGGAGCGACGGGCGGGGCCGCAGCAGTGGCTGGTGCTGGTGCCGCGGGCATCCTAGGCGTCGACCGGCGGCGGGGGCGGGAGGCTCACCGACCTGCGATCGCGCCGTCGGAGACGTGTCAGTATGCGGTGGGCTCTCGCGGTTTTCCCCCCGACCAAGGAGCATCCTTGCCCCGCCCACGGATCCCGGTGCTGCGCGCCGGCCTGCTCACGACCGTCGCGTCGCTGTCCGTCCTGCCCGCGGTCGCGCCCGCCGAGGCGATCACGGTTACGGAGTTCCCGGCCAGCGACCCTCGGCAGATCGTCGCCGCGACCAACGGCGACGGCCTCTGGTTCACTGAGGGCGACGGCGGCGTCGCGAGGATTGCCACCGACGGAACCGTGACAGAGCTGCCTGCGACCGTCGCGGGCGCCACCGGTCTCGCGGCCGGCGCCGACGGCAACGCCTGGCTCAGCGCGCCAGCGGGGATCTACCGAGTCACGCCTGCCGGCGTCCTCACGCAGATGTGGGCGAACGGCGGGAACGACACCGAGCGCTACGTCCTCGCGCCCCGCGGTCTCGTGCCCGGACGCGACGGCGATCTGTGGTTCTACCGGATGCTCGGCCTGGGCAGGATCACCGTGGCCGGGCAGGTCACGAACGTCGCCGTTCCCTTGCCCGACCAGAACTCCATCTCCGGGATCGCGGTCGGGCACGACGGCAACGTCTGGTACGGAACCGCGTGCGGGGGGTGCAACCGCTGGCGACCTGGGAGCATCGGGCGAATCGCACCAACCGGCGAGTCGCTGGGCCGGTTCGAGGCGTCGCACCCGCACGACCTGGTCGGCGGTCCCGACGGCAACCTCTGGTTCGGCGACTCGACGCCGGTCGACGACGAGCCGCCGCAGCGGATCGTGCGCCTGACGCCCCGCGGACAGGCCGCTGCGTTCTCCGAGGGCCTCTCGCGGTCCGGACCCGACAGGCGATCGATGCGGAAACCGGGCCCGATGGTCGAGGGTCCCGACGGCAACCTCTGGTTCGCCGAGAGCCGCGACGTGCCGGGCGCGCCAGGCAGCATCGGGCGGATCACGCCGTCGGGGGTGATCAGCGAGTTTCCGCTCGGCGAAGGCAGCGCCCGGACGCTCGCCACCGGCCCGGACGGCAACCTCTGGTACACGGACCCGGAGCGCGACCGGATCGGGCGGATCTCGCTCACCGACCCGCCGGGGCCCGCCGATCCGGGGACCGGGTCGACCAGCATCGACGGCGCCGTCGCGTCGGCGTCCTCCCAGGCCACCAGCCGCCGACGGGCCGCGATCGCACTGCGCTGCTCCGCCGGCAGCGGGCGCTGCGCCGGCCGCCTCGTGCTCCGTCTGCGCGCGCGAGCCGCCGCGACCACGACCCGGCCAGCGCGCGTCAAGACCATCACCCTCGGCAGCGCCCGCTTCTCTCTCGCCGCCGGCGACAGGAAAGCGGTCGTCGTGACGCTCAACCGCAGCGCGAGACGACGCCTCACCAGCCGCCGCTCACTGACCGTCCGGGCCACCGCCAAGACCAGCGCGAACACCGCCGAGCGCCAAGTCCGCCTGCTGCCCACACGGACACGACGCTGAGGGACGCGAGCGTTACCAACCGCCGGTCGGCGGCTGCAGCCGCCGCCGCTCGCGCTCGGCGACCTCGTCTGCCCAGCGTTGCGTCAGCCCCCCGACGGCAACCGCCGCGACGATCGCCCCGATGATGTGGGTCGGGACGGCGTAGCGCTGAGTGACGTCGGCGATATGCCACATCCCGCCGACCGCCGCGGCGCCGAGCAGGATCGTCATCCGCGTACGGGGCACCAGCACCAACGCCAGCGCGCAGGCGATCGCGGCGAACAGCATCATCGTCCCGCTGGTGCGGAAGTACGGCTGCATGTTCCGCAGCGGCCGGTAGGGCGCGGACAACTGCTGCCGCGGGATGTGGAAGTAGCCGTCCTGCTTCTCGCGGATGGTCTTCTCGACGTTGGGGTCGAGGTAGCCGAACGAGATGTCGCCGACTCCCGAGGGAGCGAGCCCCCGGACGACGTCATCGAAGACCTGCGCGCCGATCCACTTGCTCGGAGGCAACGTTGGCTCGACGGCGTCCGCGAACGCCTCGAAGTCCTCGTCCCGGGTCGGGAACCCCCTGGGAGCGAACCGGAAAGCCGGCGACCGGGCGTCGAAGGAGTAGAAATTCGCGTTCTGACCCGCCCGCTCTTCCGGCGGCTTGCGCTCACACAGCTTGCGGGTGCCGGGCGGCGGGGTGAAGCGCCGGCAGTCGGCTTGTGGCGCCACCTCCGCGTAGTGCACCCAACCCGTCCCCCGGATCAGCGCGTAGCCCCCGCCGACCGCGTTGTGCTGCGCGACCATGTAGACGCCGATCAAACCGAAACCGACGGCGACGAACGCTGCGAAGGCCGGTAGGTCGCGACGGCTGCGGGCGGCGATCACGAAGGCGCCGACCAAGGCGCAGGCGAGGATCAGCAGCCCGATCGTGCGGACGTAGACCAAGTATGCAGCCGCGGCTCCCGCCAACGCCAGCCACCAGGCCAGCGATCGGCGATCGAGTGACGTGCGGGCGCGGCCGAGCGCCCACATCAGGACGATGATCAGTGGCACGAACAACGCCTCGGACAGCGGCGCGTGCTCCAGGTAGACCTGATCCAGGTTGAGGCCGATCGCGACCGCCGGGATCAGCGAGGTCCAGCGCCCCGCTCCGAGATGCCGAGCCGCGGCGTACGCGAGCGGGACGCAGGCGATGCCGATCAGGTGCTGGATGGCGATCACGCCCGAGAGGTCGTGCGTCACCAGATGCAGCAGCCTCAGGAAGAGCGCGTAGCCCATCGGCTGGTGCAGGTTGACCCAGAGGCCATCCTCGGCCCGCCGGAGGTACTCGCCGGAGTCCCAGTTGGTCAGGACCGCGGGCTGCCAGGCCATGATCGCGGCGATCCGGAAGAGCAGCGCCACCACGACGACCGCGAGCAGCGCCAAACGTGGTCCGCGATCGGGGCCGTTGAGGTCGAGCACGCGGTCGAGTGCCGGACGAACGGCAAACGCGCGGCGGCCGGGGGGAGACGCCGTTGTCACGACGGGCATCAAAGCACCTCCGCGGCGGGCTCGCGCCACGCGTCGGCGCCCTGCCGCTAGAGCAGCTCGGCGGCCGACGACGCCTGGCGGTTGAAGTACCAGAGGCCGAAGAAGAAGAGGAAGGCGATCAGCCCCAGCGGGATCAGCGCCTGCGGCCAGCCGCCCCAGCCGGTGATCGCGCCCGGGGCGTCGGGGTCGATCACCAGGTAGCGGACGCCCTCCATGATCCCGGCCAGCGGGTTGAACTCGAGGATCGAGCGGATGTTGTCGGGCGCCCGCTCCATCGTGTAGAGGACCGGCGAGGCGTAGAACAGCGCCTGCGAGAAGACGCCCCAGATCGGCAGGATGTCGCGGTACTTCACGAACGCCGCGGCCAGCAGCATCGAGACGCCGGTGGTCAGCACGATCAGCGGGATCAAGGCCAGCGGCAGCAGCAGCCAGGTCCAGCGCACCGGCGTGCCGTTGGCGAGCACGAAGATGAAGACGGCGACCAGGTTGACCGCCAGGTTGAGCAGCGCGGTGCCCACGACGGAGAGCGGGATCACCATCCGTGGGAACTGCATCTTGCGGACCAGGTTCTCCCGCGCCACCACCGACTGGACCGCGGTCGACGTCGCCTCGACGAAGAACTGGAACAGCATGATGTTCATCAGCAGCAGCGCCGGGTAGTGCGGGATGTCCTTCCCGAGCTTCACGATCTGCGTGAACATCACGTAGTAGACGCCGAACATCATCAGCGGCCGCATCAGCGTCCACAGGTAGCCCAGCGCCGACCCGAAGTAGGTCAGGCGGAACTCGGTGATCGCGACCGTCCACGTCAGCGACCAGAAGCGCGACCAGCCCCCGCCGAGCGCGGCGGGGCCCTTCATCTCGCGCAGCGGCGCCGGGCTCGTGGAGGCCGCCGGTTCGAGCTCGATGCTCATCAGGCGTGCTCGCGTTCGATGTCGGTGACGGAGGTGCGGGTCGGCGGCTGGACCAGGCCGACGACGTGGCGCTCGGCGGAGTGGACCACCAGCTCGGCCGCGTGGCGGGCGTCGACGACGACCTCGGTCTCGGCCGAGCCCTGGGTCAGCAGCACGCCGACGTCGTAGTGCCCGTTGGCCAACGTGACGTCGAGCTCGGCGGCGGCCCGGATCCGGCGGCCGGCGGCCAGCGGACCGTGCTGGAAGAGCTCGAAGCGGGCCCCGCTGACGACGGCGTGGTCGGCGTCGCGCAGCTGCAGCAGCAGGGTCGGGTGCTCGATCGACTCCAGCGGCTCCAGCTCGACCCGCAGGCGGACGGTCTCGCCGCTGGGGAGGCTGGTGACGGGCAGGCCCTGGGCGTCGTCGACGTGGACGTCGACCAGCACCCGGCCGTCCTGGAGCCCGGTCTGGACGTCGGGCGCCGGGGTGCCGGCGTCGGCGAAGTTGGCGGCCAGGTAGGCACGGCCGACCTCGACCGGGTCGCCGATCAGCTGGATGTCGCCGTCCTGCAGGAACATCGCGCGATGGCAGAACTGCTCGACGGCGCTCATGTCGTGGGTGACGAAGATGATCGTCCGGCCCTCGTCGCGCAGGCGGTAGAAGACGTCGAGGCACTTCTGCTGGAAGGCCGCGTCGCCGACCGCGAGCACCTCGTCGATCAGGAGCACGTCGGCGGAGGCCTGGACCATCACCGCGAACGCCAGCCGTACCTGCATGCCGGAGCTGTAGTTCTTCAGCTTGAGGTCGAGGAAGTCCCCGAGCTCGGCGAACTCGATGATCTCGTCGAACCGCCGCTTCGCCTCGCGGGTCGAGAGGCCCATCATGACCCCGTTGATGACCACGTTGTCGAGGGCCGTCAGGTCGGGGTTGAAGCCGACGCCCAGCTCGATGAACGGCGCCAACCGGCCCGCGATCGCGATCCGCCCCTGGTCGGGGCGGTAGATCCCGGCCATGCACTTCAGCAGCGTGCTCTTGCCGGACCCGTTGCGCCCGACGATCCCGAAGAACTCCCCCCGCTCGACCTCGAACGAGATCTCCCGCAGGACCGGGTACTCGCGGTAGTCGGTCGACCGGAACGGGTGCAGGGCACGCTCCTTGAGCGTGTGCACGTGCTGCTTGGGGATCCGGAACGTCTTGTGGAGGTCCTGGACGACGAGCGCGGGCTCAGCCACAGCGAGACAGGGTAGAGGCATGGCCCGGTTCGTCACGCCGCGCCCCGCTCGAGACCGTCGCAACTTCCGGGAACCGCTCGTGTCTTGATACCCGACAGCGTCCCCCCGATCCAGGCCGCGCACGGCCGAGGAGCATGTCCCCCACCACCTCCCACCGCCTGGCCCTGTCGGCCCTGGCCATGTCGGCCACCGTCGCAGCCCTTGGCGCTGCACCCGGGGCGTCGGCCTCGTGGATCGCCTACCGGTGCGGCGACGACATCTGCCGAATCGACCCGGACGGCAGCGACCAGGCCCGCCTCCTGGACCACGCAGCGACCGGGTCCGGCGGCGCCTACTCCTCGCCCGCACTCTCGACCGACGGCTCCACGATCGCCTACGTCCAGGACCGGCGCGCCTACGTCCGACGGCTCGACAGCGCCATGACGCTCGGCCCGTTCGGGATCGCGATCTCGCGCGTGGCACTCGCCCCCGATGGAACCCAGATCGCACTTGCGACCGAGAACGGACGTCTCTGCGTTCAGCGAATCGACGCCGCGACGTCTTCCTGTGCATTGACGGGGACGATCGCGGCGACATTCGACGGTGGCGGCGGCGTCATCGCGAGCACCGTCGACGGCACAAGCGAGGTCACCAGCGACGGAGCCGTCCAGGCGAGCGCCTGGACCTTCGGCGAGTTGCGTCCGATCGCGCTCGACCTCTCGCCCAACGGCAACGACCTGTTGGGCGTCGCAACGGTCACCCACCCGTACCTGCCCGGCGCGCTCTGGGTCGCGCCGCGTGGTCGTGCGGCACACCAGCTGCCGTATTGGGGCGCGTGGCGCGCGACGTGGTCCCCGGGCGGCACGCGGATCGCGTACGCCACCGGAGACGCCCTCGCACAGCGTCCGGCCAGCCAGCCGATGATCTACCTCGGAGCCGCCGATGGCGCCGAGGCCCACCCGCTCGTCGCTGGCGACGAGCCAACCTGGGGCGGCCCGGTCGGGGCCGACGAGGATCCATCGACGACGCCGGCAGATCGCACCCCGCCCGCGATCTCCCGGATCGGTCTCTCACGACGCGCGGTGACGCTGCGCAGCAACGAGGCGGCCACCGCGACCGTGCGCGTCCATCGCTACGCCCGCCCCCGCTCCCGCAGGCCCACACGGCACGCGAGTCGCGCTTTGACGGTCCGTGTGCAGCGCGCCGGCACCGCTACGCGGCGCTTCCGCCACCGCCTGCGGCCCGGGCGCTACCGCGTCGCCGTCCGTGCCGTCGATGCCGCCGGCAACCGCTCGGGCTGGCATTACCGGACGGTTCGGGTGCGGTAGACGCGGGTCAGTAGGGGTACGTCGTCATGAGGAAGTTGAAGTCACCCAGGCCGAGGTTGCGACGATCGGTCGAACAAGGCTGCATCACCGGATACATGACCTGATCCTGCGCCCAGATGCTCGGAGCGTGACTGGCCCCGAAGGCGTGCCCCCATTCGTGCGCCGCGGTCTCCCACAGATCCCAGGTCTCGCCCGGCGAGCACGACCCATCGGCCGACCACGCCCAGTCGTGGTAGTACCAGGCGTCGGACTCCACGATCCGCCCGTCAGTCAGGTAGTTGATCGTGCAGCCGATCGCGTTCATCGTCGCACCGCATCCCTGCGCCCACCACCAGCCGATCTGGTTGACGCCGTCCCGCTGGGGCTGGAACGTCGCCGCGTCGCCGACGTAGGTCGCCCAGACCCGCGGCGAGCTCTGCGTCCACCCGCAGTAGTTGAGCAGTCCGGTCCACGTCCATACCCCGTCGGCGATCCGCGTCCGGCGCCAATCGGGAGCGGCCATCGCAAAGACGAAGCCGAAGCCTCGTGCTGGATTCCAGTTGTAGGTCGAGCCCCATTCGTTGTGGACGCACTTGTTGCCGAGCACGCTCGCCGTCGAGGCCCCGCCGCCGAGCGTCGTCGACGCCGATCCGAACGGGGTGAGCCGCGATCGGTCGGCGGGAGGAATGCGATTCGCACGAGACGCGGCGAGCTTGCGGTCGTACGACGTGCGCCGCCGGACCTTGGGGCCGACGCCGGCCGGTACCGCCGCCTGCCAGACCGTTGCGCGATCACCCTTGGACACCGAAGTCGCCGTCGGCAGCGTCGTGGCGCCGGACTCGTCCTCGATTCGCGTGTTCTCCTGCTCATCGACCGTCCCGTCGGGCCGACAGAGCGAGACGACGTAGCTGCTGCTGGGGCCGTACACCGTCCGACGTGGCGTCCCGAGAAGGCGGTCGTACGTCGGGGGGACCGCTCTCGCACCGCCGTTCGCGCTCTGCATGGCACGCGTCAGCGGGCCGCGCGCCTCGCACGTCCACCCGGCTGATCGGGCGTTCGCGCTGGAGCTCGCCTGCGCCGCGGGGGCGACCGCCGCTCCGCCGCAAGAGACGACGACCAGCAACCCGATGAGGCACTTCCGCATGCTTCACGACTCCTTCGAGGAACGTCGATGTATCCGCGGTGACGGTATCCCTGCTCCTCCCTCCGCGTCAACCGCGCACGCGCCAACGGGGAACGCGCCGGTGGCCCTCGCAGACGGCCCGGGACCGGGTCGACCACGGCCTTCCCGTTGCTAGCCTCCCTCCTGTGACCGCCTCGCCGGAACGGCCGACGACGGCCATCTTCATCCCCGTCAAGAACGCCGGCGAGCTGTTCCGCGACGTGGTCCGGGCCGCCGCCGCGCAGGGGGCCGACGAGTTCCTGGTGATCGACTCCGGATCGACCGACGACTCGGTCGCGATCGCCCGCGCGGCCGGGGCGACGGTGATCGAGATCCCGCCGGAGTCCTACAGCCACGGCCTGACGCGGAACATGGCGCTGGAGCACACCAGCGCCGACATCCTCGCCTACATCACGCAGGACGCGAGCCCCGTTCCCGGCTGGCTCGACGCCTACGTCGACGCGTTCGCCGAGGACGAGCGGATCGCCGTGGTCTTCGGGCCGCACCTGCCCCGTCCCGGCACCAGCCCGATGATCGCCCGCGAGCTGCTGGAGTTCTTCGCCCCCTTCTCGCCCGACGGCCGGGTCCAGGTCCAGCGGCGGATCGACGAGCCCGGCTACAACCCGGAGTTCCTCCACAACGCCAACGCCGCCTATCGCCGCGCCGCGCTCGAGCAGGTGCCGTTCCGCGACATCGCCTACGCCGAGGACCAGGCCTACGGCCAGGACGCGCTCGCCGCCGGCTGGCGCAAGGCGTACCAGCCGCGGGCCGGCGTGCTGCACGCGCACGACTTCCCGTGGTGGCAGTTCATGCGCCGCTACTTCGACGAGTACCGCGGCCTCTACGAGACCGTCGGGCTGCAGATGAGCTTCTACCCGCGCGGAATCGCTCGCGACGCGTGGCGGCTGGCCCAGGCCGACGCCCGCTGGCTGGAGCAGCTGGGCGTCCTGCCCGGGACCCGCCGGCGCTGGTTCCTGCGCTCGCTCGCCCACCACGGCGGGCGGCGGCTGGCCGCCGTCGCCGGCGGACGCGCCCACGAGCTGCCGGCCCCGGTCCAGCGGCTGCTGTCGCTGGAGGGGCGCGCGGGCGACACCGGCAACCCGCAGCCGCCGCTCGTCGCCGACGGCCAGCAGGACGAGACCGTCCGGGTCGATCCCGCGCCGTTCGCGACGCCGGCCGGGATCGTGCGCGAGGTCCAGGCCGAGGGGGCGCTGCCGCTCGCTCCCGCCGGCCCGGACGCCGACGGGCCGCTGACGCTGGTGCTGCTGGTCGAGCTGGCCGGCCCCGACGACCCGGCCCTCGACCCCCACCTCGACCTGCTGTCGGAGCTGGAGGCGCGTGGCCACCGCTGCACGCTGCGGATCCACGACCCCGAGCACCGGCTGCCGTTCCACGCCCAGCGGACGCTCGCCGCGCGGCTGGCCGGCCGCCGCCATGCGGTCCACGGCGCGGTCGAGATCGGCTTCGGCGGCTGGACCGGCGCCGACGTCGCGATCGCCACCGGCTGGCGCACGGCCTACCTGGCGCTGCGGCTGCCGGGGCTCGCCGGCCGCGTCCAGCTGCTGCGGTCGCTCGAGGCCGACGCGATGCCCCCCTCGCTGGAGCGGACCTGGGCCGCGCAGACGCTCGACCTCGATCTCCACCCGCTCTGCCTCGGCGCACCGCTGGCCGCCGCCGTCGGCGAGCGGACCGGTCGACCGGCGACGGCGTTCGCGCCCTGGGTCGATCACGAGCGGTTCGCGGCGCCCGGCGGGACGACCCGTCGCGACGACACGATCGTCCTCCCCCGCCCGGCCGGCGACCCGCACGGCGGCGGCGCCGCGGGCCTGGTGCTCGACGAGCTGCTGCGGCGGCGGGCCGGCCTGCAGGTGGTCGGCTTCGGCCCGGCGGCGCTCCATGGGCTCTCCTTCCGCCACCGCAGCGCCGGCGAGGGCGGCCCCGAGGACCACGTCGAGCTGCTGGCCCGCGGAACCGTCGCCCTGACCCTCGACGCCGCGGCCCGTCCCGAGGCCCGGCTGCCGCTGCTCGCGGCCGGCCTGCCCTGCGTCGGGGTCGTCGACCCGCTCGACCCGTTGGCCGGCGAGGAGGGACCGATCGCGCTGGCGCCGCCGACGGTGCCAGCGCTCGCCGACGCGCTCGAGCGGCTGCTCGACGATCCCGAGGAGCGCGCGCGGCGCAGCGCCGACGGCGTGGTCCTGGCCGCCCGTCACTCGCTGGCCGCGAGCGTCGACCGGGTCGAGGCCGGACTGCGGGCGGCGATCTCCGGCGCGGCGATCCCCGGACGGGCCTGAGGCATCGGTGCCCCCCGTCGCTCCGACGGCGATCCCGCTGCGCGCGCTGCCGCTGGTGCTGCCGCGCGGCGGCGACTGGGTCAGCGAGCGCGACGCTGCCCATCCGCCGCTGCTCGCCCACCAGGTCGGCCGGCCGCTGGAGCTGCCGCTCGACCTGCCGCCGGGCACTCGCCTGCAGGGCCAGGTGCGGCTGGCGCAGCTGAGCTGGCGCGACGGCTTCGGCCACTGCACCGTGGCGGTCGAGACGCTCGCCGGCGGCGCCCGCTGGGAGCGGTCGCTGGGCACCGCCAACGCCGGCAGCCGACCCGAGGAGCACGCCCTGGACCTGGAGCTGCCGGCCGGGCCGGTGGTCCTGCGGCTGTCCGCCGAGGCCCGGGCGCCGCGGCGAACGGCGCCGGTGACCGAGGTCTACTGGCGCGACCTGCGGCTGCTCGTGCCGGGTCAGGCCGGGACCGTGGCGGCCGGGACCCCGGTGGCGGCCACCACGGAGCACGCGGCCCCGGACGGCGACGGTCCGCTGGTCTCGATCGTGATGCCGGTCTGCGACCCCGCGCCGGAGCTGCTGCGCAGCACGCTCGACTCGGTCCACGCCCAGAGCGACGGCGACTGGCAGCTCTGCATCACCGACGACCGCTCCACCGATCCCGCCGTGCTGGAGATGCTGGCCGAGGAGCAGGCCGCCCATCCCGAGCGGGTCGTCGTCCGCCGCCACGAGGTCCGGCAGGGGATCTCGGCCGCCACCAACACCGCGCTGACCGTTGCGCGCGGCCGCTACGTGGCGATGCTCGACCACGACGACCTGCTGCATCCCGACGCCGTCCGCCGGATCGCCGAGGTCGCCGCTTCCGACGACCCCGACATCGTCTACAGCGACGACGAGATCCAGTTCGGCACCCGCAAGACGATCGCCTCGCACAAGCCGGGCTTCTCGCTCGAAATGATCCGCGGATTGATGTACACGCATCACCTGAGCGTCTACCGCCGGGCGCTGCTGGACCGGATCGGCGGCCTCCGCAGCGCCTTCGATGGCTCGCAGGACCACGACATGATGCTGCGGCTGCTGGAGCTGGAGCCGACGCCGTCGGTCGTCCACGTGCCGGAGATCCTCTACACCTGGCGCGCCCACGCCGGCTCGATGGCCGGCAACCCGAACTCGAAGCCGCTGGCCTTCGCCCGCTCGATCGCCGCCCTCGGCGAGCACCTGCAGCGGACCGGCGTCGGCGGCCGCGCCGTCTACGGCGGGCACGTCGGCCGCTACCGCCACCTGCCCGATTGGCCGGCGGGCACGAGCGCGTCGATCGCGCTGGCGGCGACCGCCGACGACGAGCGGTCGCTGACCGGCCTGCGCCAGGCGGCGGCCAGCTGGCGCGACGGCCACGGTCGACCGTGGCCGGTGGTCGTCGGCACGACCGCGGCCGCCCGCGACGCCGTGGTCGCCGCGCTGGCCGCCGGCGGCGTCGACGACCGTGCCCTGACCGTCGCGCTGGTCCCGGACGACGAGCCGCATCGCGCGCTGGCGGCGGCCGCGGCGGCGGTCACGACCGACGTCGTCCTGCTGCTGCGGGCGCCGGCCGTCTGGCTCTCCGCCCGCTGGCTGGAGACGCTCGGCGGCCACGTCCTGCTCGACGACGTCCACGCCGCCGGCGTCCGGATCCTCGCCGCCGACGGTCGGGTCGAGAGCGCCGGGATCGTGCTCCGCGACGGCGCGCCGCAGCGGCTGCTCGCCGGCGCGCCGGGCAACGACCACGGGCCCTACGGCGTCGCCCGCTTCACCCGCGCCCTGGCCGCGCTCGACGACGCGGTGGTGGCGACCCGCGCCGACCTCGACCGGCTCGGCGGGCTCGATCCCGCGCACGGTCCCTGGGCGCTGGCCGACCACTGCCTGCGCGGCAACGCGACCGGCACCCGCACGGTCTTCCTCTCCGACCTGCTGGCGGGCCGGCCGATCGGGCCACCGGCGGGCCCGGTCGACGTCGCGTCGCTGGCGGCGTTCACGGCCCGCTGGGCCGGCGCGGAGCCGGCGGCGACGGTGCCGACGCTGACGCCGCTGGCGCTCAGCGAGCCGAGCTCGACGCGGCCGCCGTACGCGCTTCCGGCGTGAACGCCTCGGCGTTCCAGGTCCCGGCCAGCAGCTCCCACGCCTGGCCGACCAGCTGCCCGAGTGCCGCGGCCAGCGGCGGCGCCCCGCGCAGCAGGTCGTAGGCGGCGGTCCGCAGGCCGTCGATCCGGGCCGGGTCGTCGAGCAGCGCCTCGACGGTCGCCGGCAGCGCCGTGGTCGACGCGCTCAGCACGTGGGTGCCGGCCGCCAGCGGCGCCAGGTCGCTGCTGCGCTCGACGACCACCGCCGCGCCGGCCAGGATCGCGTCGAGCGCCCCGCACCAGTCGACCCCCTGGCCCGGCTCGCCGGCGGCGTGGACGAGCACCGCCACCCGTGCCCGCGCCAGCAGCGACCGCCGCGGATCGGCCAGCGCCGGCCCCTCGTCGTCGAGCGGCAGCGCCGGATCGGCCCAGCCGACGACCCGGTGACGCCGTTCCAGCTCGGCGAAGCGGCCGGCGAGCCCGTCGCGGCGGGCGCTGCGGGGACCGACGAGGACCACGTCGACGTCGCGCTCCCGGTCGCGGTCCCAGACGTCGAGCGCCGGGCTGTAGCCGAGCGGCAGGAACTGCGTCGGCGCCCAGCGCGCGGTCAGCTCGGTGGCGGTCGGGAAGTCGATGCTCATGCTGCGGCCGACGCGCGACGCGGCGGCCAGCAGCGACTCGAAGACCGGGCTGTCGGAGCGGTCGGCGCTGAGCAGCAGCGTCCGCGCCAACCGGGCCGGGTCGGCAGTCAGCGCGGCCGGCAGCGGATCGCGACGGCCGGCGGTCACCACCACGTCGACCTGGTCGGGCCGCGGCGGTGGCACGCTCCCGGCGTGGACCTGCGCCTCGAGGCCGAGTCCGGGCGCCTCGGCGGCGAGCAGCCGAGCGAGCGCGGACGCGAGGCCCCGGTCGTCGCCGGCGACCAGGAAGGCCAGGCGGGTCATGCGCCCCATCCTACGGTGGCCTCTATCCTCGGGAGTCGGCCCCGCCGCCCGTCTGTTCGATGCCGCCCCCGCCCGACCGCGACGATCTCGCCCCCACCCGACTGCCCGCCGGCGGTCCCGCCGCGGCGACCGCCGACGCCGGCGAGCTGACCCGCCAGCTGCGCGAGACCCGCGAGGCGCTGGTCGCGGCCGAGCAGGAGCTGGCCGAGCTGGCCGAGCTGCGCCGGCGCGTGGCGTCGCTCGAGGTCGAGCTCGATCGCGAGGGCCTCAGCCGGACCCGGGCCCAGGCGCGGGTCGAGCAGCTGGAGCACGAGGCGATGGCCCTGCGGGGCGAGCGCGCACCGCTGCTCTCGACGTTGCAGCGGCGGCGCGCGATCTGGCGCAACCGGGCGACGCGGGCGAGCCAGCGGCTGCTGTTCCTGCTCAAGCGCTCGCGGCTGGCCCACCGGCTCTTCCGGCGCTGACGGTCGCCGGGCCGGCGACGCCGGCCGCCGGTCAGCCGTGGTAGCGCACGAGCGTGATCGCCCAGGCGCCGGCCACCCACAGCGTGGAGCCGGCGACCAGCAGCACTCCGAGCGCCGGCCGCCAGCGGTCGGCGAGGGCCCGCAGCGCGAGCGGGATCGCCAGCAGCGCGACCGGCAGCGCGGGAAGCAGGTAGCGGGCCTGCTGGAACGGTGGCCCGCCGGTCGTGCGCGACGTGAAGTCGACGCGACCGATCACCAGCAGCAGGCCGACCACGGCGACCGCCCCGCCGACGAGGATCGCGGCGTTCCAGCGGAGCGCCGACCAGCCGTCGGTACGGCGGATCCGCAGCAGACCGGCGATCGCCAGCGCCACCAGCAGCAGCCAGACCCCGGTCACGAGCACCCGCACCGGCTCGGCGAACGAGTAGTCGAGGTAGCCGAACTGCCCGACCAACCCGTTGATCCACAGGTTCCAGAGCGGGAACCCGGCGAACGCGTCCTGCTGGAACGGCAGCCGCGGCAGGAACAGCTGCCAGGTGTTCGAGAGCGATTCCATCAACCCGCCGGCCTGGCGGCCGTTGGCGGCGCCGGTGGTGACGTCCCCCACCGAGCCCGACAGCAGCGAGCGGTCGCTGACCACGGTCAGCAGCGCGAAGATCAGCGCGATCCCGGCCACCGCCGCGATCGCCGTTCCGACCGGCCGGACGAGCACGCGCAGGGTGCCCGCCCGCCGCGCGTCGCGGATCAGCGCCGCCAGCACGATCAGCAGCGCGCCGGGCAGGACGGCCAGCGCGGTCAGCTTGGTCAGCCCGAGCAGGACGACGAGGACCGCGACCGGCACCACCGTCCCGGTCCGTGTCCCGACGGTCCAGCAGCGGGCGGCGGCGGCGAACAGCCAGAGGGCGAGCGCGGTCATCGCCACGTCGGGCGTGACCCCGCCGGCCAGGAAGCCGAGCAGCGGGAAGAGCGCCACGGCCAGGCCGGCGGTCACCGCCCAGCGTGGCCGCGGGGCCAGCGTGCGCACCAGCGCGATCGCGCCCAGCGCGGCCAGCACCAGCCAGAGGCCGGACAGCAGCCGCATCCGCCCGAGTTGGTCGAGCGCCGAGCCGCCGCCGAGCGCCGCCGGCGTCACCGACAGGTAGTAGAGCGGCGGCTGGCCGGTGGCGTTGGTCTCGACGTCGGGGACGGCGCGGGAGGCCCCGCGGAGCGCGTCGTCGAGCCGCTGTTCGGCGGCGGGCGACCACGGCGGACGGACGTCGCCGCGGAAGGCGACCCCGGCGGTCTGCAGCTGCTCCTCGGCCCGGGCGTGGCTCTCGGAGTAGGAGCTGCCGGTCTTGACCTTGCCCGACGGCAGGTCGCCGTGGTCGGCGATGTAGGCGGCGTACTGGAAGTGCGACGCCTCGTCGGGGACCTGGAAGGCGGGGGTCAGGGCGGCCCAGGTCCAGGCGTGGAGCAGCGCCACGACGGCCACCGCCGCCCAGGTCCGACGGCCGAGCGGGGTGCCCTCGGGGCGCGACCAGACGCGCACCGCGACGGCCAACGCCAGCCCGATCGTGGCGGCGGCGAGCAGCAGCAGGCGCCAGCCGCCGAACCAGTCGAGCGGCCGGCCCTTCATCCGTCCGGCGCGGTCGAGCATCGCTCCGAGCTGGTCGAGCCGGCTCTGCGGCGCCGCGCCGACCAGCCGCAGCGACGGGGTGCCGCCGTCGCCCAGGATCGGCGTGCGGCCGGCGGTCGGCTCCAGGCAGACGGTCGCCGCGGCCGCCGTCGTCACGCCGCGGGGCAGGAGCGGGCGCAGCCGTCCGTCGCCGCCGGCCCGGATCGTCTGGACGGCGCTCCGCCGTGCGGCGGTCCCGGGACGCTCGACCCGGACGCGGGCGGTCAGCTCGGCCCCGGCCGGCGCGCGGAACTCGGCCCGCCCCGCCTCGGCCGGGATCTCCGCCGCGATCGCGCAGGCGTCGTGCCCGCGATCGGCGGTAACGACCGGCCCCGCCGGCGCGACGTTGTTGATCGTCTGGGTCCGCCAGCCGCTGGGCGCCGCCAGCAGCACCAGCAGCAGGACGACCGCGATCGCCGCCCCGAGCCCGAGCCCGAGGACCAGACGTGGTCGGCCGCCGGTGCGCCGCGCGGCGGCCTCGCTCACTTCTCGCGCCGCAGACCGATGATCGACAGCAGGAAGGAGGAGAAGAAGACCTGCAGACCGATCACGATCATGGTGACCGAGGCGATGGCGAGCTTGGTCTCGCTCAGCGCGCCGAAGTCCTGCGACGCCCACCGGATCACGATCACGATCGCCGCGATCAGGCCGATGACGGTCAAGAGCCCCCCGATCGCCAAGCCGTGCTCGAGCCGGTAGCGCGAGCGCATCCGGTCGAACCACGGGTCGACGTCGCCCATGAAGTACATGCCGTAGGCGTGGGCGCAGAGCCCCAGCGACACCACCTGGACGCCGACGATCGTGCCCAGCGACCCCGCGATCAGCGAGTGGATGCTCCACTCGCGGCCGAAGAGGCTGATGCCGGTCAGGACGGTCGCCATCGCCAGTGCCCCGAGCGCCAGCAGCACCAGGCCGGGGACCAGGAAGAGGTGGGTCGGGCTGTGGGCCAGCAGGAACCGCAGGTGCCGCCAGCCATCGCGCCAGGTCGAGAGCTTCGACTCGCCACCGCGCGGGTGGTACTGGATGTCGAACTCGCGGATGTCGAGCTGCGCCTTGCTCGCGCGGATCACCATCTCCGACGCGAACTCCATGCCGGGCGTGCGCAGGTCCATCGCCGGCAGCGCGCTGCGGCGGACGGCCCGCATGCCGCAGTGGGCGTCGCGGACGCCGGTGCGGAAGAGCACGTTGAGGAAGCCGGAGAGCAGCGGGTTGCCGACGTACTGGTGCAGCCACGGCATCGCCCCGGGCTGGATGTTGTTCATCCGGTTGCCCATCACGAGGTCGGCCCCGTCGTTCAGCTCGCGAACGAAGTTCGGGATCTCGTGGAAGTCGTACGTCAGGTCCGCGTCGCCCATGACGATGTAGCGACCCTGGGCGGCGTTGAAGCCCCCCAGGTAGGCCGATCCGTAGCCGCGCACCGGCACGTGGACGACCCGCGCCCCGGCCTCCGTCGCGAGCTCCGCCGAGCGGTCCTCGCTGGCGTTGTCGGCGACGATCACCTCGCCGCGGATGCCGGCGTCGTCGAGCGCCTGACGCGCCTGCGTCACGACGGCGACGATGTTCTCTTCCTCGTTCAGGCAGGGGATCACGACGGAGACGAGCAGCTCGTCGGTCGCGTCCTCGGCGGACGAGAGGGGTGGCCTGGTGGGGATCGTGGTGCTCATCGTTGGGGGCTACGAGTGAGGGACACGCGAGCGGCCCGAAAGTCGCGCTGACGGGCCGAGAACCTTGTCCAGGGTAGACCACCCGCCCCCGGGAGGATGGCAGCACCCGTGCGGGCGACCCCGGTGCGTACGATCGTCCGATGGCCCTCGCCAGCCTCGGTTCCGACCTCGTCACCGCCGCCGGGATGACGATCGTGGTCGGGATGGGAGCCCTCCTCGTGCGCCGCGCCACCCGCCGCCGCGAGGAGGATCGCGACCCCGAGGAGTGACCCGCGCCCGGCGGCGACCTCGACCACGCCACCCGCCGCCCGCCGGTCGCCGCGAAGCCGCCCCGGCGACACCGCGCGGTCGATCCGCCGCAGTCCGCCGCCGCGCTCCAGCCACAGCAGGTCGAGCGCGAACCGCATCCCCACGGTGTGAACCGAGCGGACCGGCAGCCACAGGCCCTCGTCGCCGTCCAACCGCTCCCGCCCGAGCAGCCCCCGGCGCCGGTCGCGGTGCGTGCGAGCCTCGGCGATCCGCCACCCGGTCGGCCAGCGCGGGGTCTCGACGACGCTCATCGGACCGGCACCAGCTCGATGTCGATCGTCCCGACCGTCGCCGCCGTCCGCGCCAGCTCGACGTCGGTGGTCAGCAGCAGGCCCCGGCCACGGCCGGCCAGCCGCTCGGCGAGCGCGACGTAGCAGGCGTCGGTCGCCGTCAGCCGGTCCCGCAGCGACCACACGCGCGCCATCAGCGGCCGGTGCGGGCAGCGGGTCAGCGGCATCGCCGACAGCGCCGCGAGCACCCGCGCGGCGGGATCGGCCGCCAGGTCGCCGAGCGTCACCGCCCGTCGCAGCGCGGCGGCGACCTCGAGATCGAGCAGCTCGGGAGCCGCCGGCGGCAGCACGCCGGCGCGCAGGGCCGAGGCGACCAGCGCCGCCCCCGGTCCGCCGACGACGAGCTCGTACGCGGCCCCGGCGTCGAGCACGAGCCTCATCGCCGCTCCCGGTCGGCCCGCACGTGGCCGACGACGTCGATCCCCCGTGCCCCCGCGATCGGCCCGCGATCGTCGAGGCCGCGCAGGAACGCCTCCATCGAGCCCTCCCGCGCGATCCGCGGCAGCTCCCGCCGGATCAACTCGGAGAGGCTGACGCCCTCGTCGGCCGCCCGCGCCCGCAGCTGCTCGTGCAGGTCCTCGGGGACGTTGCGGACCTGGATCATCACCGTCCTCTTCCCGTCGTCGGTTGCCGTCTCGCTCGGGGCCACGGACCGGACGGTGGCAGGCGCGGGAGCCGCCATGGCGATCGTCACCGAATTGGCGCAGCATCGGCACGAAGTCGGCACAGGCCGTGCCGGTTTCGACGCAGAAGGCGGCCGTCGCCGCCGCCTGGCCCGTCAGCCGAGCCGCGACACCGAGCGTCCGTCGCCCGAGCCGGAGAACGACGGCCCGTCACGGAAGAACAGGGTCCACCGTGCGCTGCCGCCGATCGCGGCCAGCGCCAGGTAGTCGACGCGCGACGTCCCGCGGCCGAGCGCCCGCGCGGCCCGCGCGGCGATCCGCGACGGAGCGGCGGGGTCGATCCGCCCGACCGGCAGCGTCGGCAGCACCCGCGGCACCGGCCCGGCGACGACGTCGCTCGTCTCTCCCCGCCAGCTCACCGACACGACCCGCAGGCGGCGGGTGCCCATCACCGTGGCGTCGATCCGGTCCGGTGCCACCCGCAGCGCGAGCACCCGGTCGCCCCGAGCCCGCGCGCGACGCAGCACCCGCGCGACCGCCGCCGGGCGCAGCATCGATCCCGGCCGCAGTCCGGTCGGCGCCGACGCGCCGGCGACGGTGCGCCCGTCGACCGTGGTCCGGCCGTCGGGGTGGATCGTGGTGGTCGACGAGGAGGAGTACGTGGTCCGGCTCGTGCCGCCGTCGACCGTCCCCTCGAGCGACGAGCCCTCGTCGTGCGAGACCGCGAGCACGCCGGCCACCCCGACACCGACGATCGTCAGCAGCACCGTCGCCACGAGGGTCCGTGCCGCCGCCCGCGATCCGTCGCTCGGCCTCGGCCTCGGCGTCGGTCGGCCCTCGGCGGGCACGGGCGGGGACGAGACCGTACGCGGCCGCTCGGATGATCGGGGCGCGGAGGTCGCCGCGCCGGCGTCGGCGGCACCGCCCTCCCCCTCCGGCCGGGCGCCGACGGCGGGTCCGTCCTCGATCTCGCGACCGAACGCGTCGTGGCGCTTGCTCATCGCGCGGGAGCGTACGACGCCGTGACGGAGCGGCACAACTCTGCTTCTCCGCGACGCAGTTTCGGCACGTTTACGCTCGTTTTGCCCTATTTCGGGCAAACTGGTTGCGATGTCCGCGCTCATTCGCCACCATTCTGCGCCGTGACCGCCACCGGGCCGTCTCCGTCGTTCGGCGAGCTGCGCACCCACATGGTGCGGACCACCTCGCTCACACCGAACGAGGCGGACCGCGTCATCGCCGAGGTGCTTCGCTACTTCGACGAGGACGTTCCCGGATTCGTGCGGCGCCGGCACCGTGAGCTCCAGGCGCGCGGTCTGCGCAACCCGCAGGCCTTCGAGCGCATCGCCCAGGAGCTCCCGCACCGCCGGTTCGCTCCCCCCGCGCTCTCGCTCCGGCAGCTGCGCAGGATCGTCTACACGTAGGAGGAATCCCCCCGATATGTGCGGAATCGTCGGCTACGTCGGCACCCGTGATGGTGTCCCGATCGTCCTCGAGGGACTGCAGCGCCTGGAGTACCGCGGCTACGACTCCGCGGGCATCGCCGTCACCGGCAAGAGCGGGATGAAGGTCCACAAGGCCAAGGGCCGGATCCGCGATCTCCAGTCGACCCTGCCGAAG
The DNA here is from genome assembly GCF_034096925.1 of Patulibacter defluvii. Classification (NCBI taxonomy): domain Bacteria; kingdom Bacillati; phylum Actinomycetota; class Thermoleophilia; order Solirubrobacterales; family Patulibacteraceae; genus Patulibacter; species Patulibacter defluvii. Next base: position 221,404 of record NZ_JAWZSQ010000006.1, on the reverse strand, counting down.
CGGATCAAGGGCTCACCGACGATCGGCCACACCCGCTGGGCGACGCACGGCGCGCCGACAGACGAGAACGCCCACCCGCACGTCGACTTCAGTGGTCGCTTCGCGGTGGTCCACAACGGGATCATCGAGAACGCCCCGCAGATCAAGGACCGGTTGGCGTCGGACGGGATCGAGCCGACCTCGGAGACCGACACCGAGCTGGTCGCGCACCTGATCGGCCAGGCCGCGGCCGAGCACGAGGACCCGGTGGCGGCCGTTCGCGCCGCGCTCCGCCGGGTCGAGGGCGCCTACGGGCTCGCCGTGCTCGACGCCCAGCACCCGGACCGGATCATCGTCGCCCGCCTCGGCAGCCCGATCGTGCTCGGGCTCGGCGACCGCGAGATGTACGTCGCCTCCGACGTCGGCGCGATCGTCCGCCACACCAAGCAGGTCGTCCACCTGGAGGACGGTGAGATCGCCCTGCTCGAGCCGGACGGGTTCACCACCTCGACGCTCGACGCGCGGCCGGTCCAGAAGGTCTCCGAGCAGGTCGACCTGGACGCCGACGACTACGACCTCGGTCAGTACGAGCACTTCCTCCGCAAGGAGATCGGCGAGCAGCCCGAGGCCGTCGAGCGGACCCTCAGCGGCCGGATCGACGAGCGCTTCTCGACCGTCAAGCTCGGTGGCCTGAACCTGGAGCCGCACGAGCTGCGGGCGATCAAGCGCGTCCACATCCTCGGCTGCGGGTCGGCCTTCTACTCGGGCGAGATCGGGGCGCACCTGATCGAGAGCCTGGCCCGGATCCCGGCGACGGCCGAGCCGGCGAGCGAGTACCGCTACCGCAACCCGGTGATCGACCCGAACGGGCTCTACGTCGCGGTCAGCCAGTCGGGCGAGACGGCCGACACGCTGGCGGCGGTCGAGGAGCTGACGCGCAAGGGCGCGCGCGTCCTCGGCGTCATCAACCAGGTCGGCTCGGCGATCGCGCGGGCGAACAACGGCGGCATCTACATCCACGCCGGCCCCGAGGTGTCGGTCGCCTCGTCGAAGAGCTTCACCTCGACCTGCGTCGCCTTCGCGATGCTGGCGATCCACCTGGGCCGGATCCGCGACCTCTCGCCCGCCGACGGCGACCGGATGATCGTGGCCCTGCGCGAGCTGCCGGCCAAGATCGCGGCGATCCTCGAGCAGGAGGACGCGATCGAGGAGGCGGCCAAGTGGCTGGCCGGCTTCGACAACGCGATGTTCATCGGCCGCGTGCGCGGCTACCCGATCGCTCGCGAGGGCGCCCAGAAGATCAAGGAGGTCGCGTACCTCCACGCCGAGGCGTACCAGGCCGCCGAGCTGAAGCACGGCCCGCTGGCCCTGATCTGCCCGGAGATGCCGGTCGTCGCCGTCGTCCCCAGCGACGAGCTGGCCGAGAAGCAGCGCTCGACGCTGCACGAGATCAAGGCCCGCGGCGGCCCGATCCTGGCGATCGGCCACGACCCGCTGCCCGAGGAGCTGGCCGAGCGCACGATCGTCGTGCCCCGGTCGGAGCCCGAGCTCGACCCGATCCTGCTCAACATCCCCCTGCAGCTGCTGGCCTACCACGCCGCCCTGGCCCTCGACCGCGACATCGACAAGCCGCGGAACCTGGCCAAGAGCGTGACGGTGGAGTAGGCGGCGCGCTAAGAGCTCGGTGCGGATCCGCGGGGCCCCGGCCCCGCGATCTGCCAGGCCCAGACGACGGCGACCCAGGTCAGCGTCGCGAGGGTCACGTGGACCCAGACCAGGCCGCCGGGCAGCTCCAGGCCGTACTGGATCAGGCCGACCACGCCCTGGACGCCGACGAGCATGCCGGCGAGGGTGAGCGTGAGGGTCAGGCGCTCGCCGGCGCCGCGGGCCTTGGCCAGCGACCAGACGACGATGATCGCGATCCCGAAGATCGCGGCGATCGCGCCGTGGCGCTGGACGATCCATTCGAGCGTCGCGGTGCCGTGGACGTCGAAGCGCTTGACCACGTCGCCGGTGCTCTCGCCGCCGCTGTTCGGGCCGGCGGCGGTGGCCAGCGTGCCCGCCGCGAGGGCCAGGACCCCGATCGGCAGCAGGGTCAGGACGGCGCGCGCGGTCAGGCGGTCGTTGGCCTGGTGGTCGCGCTTGGCGGCGGTGCCCTCGCCGGCCCGCCAGACGAGCAGGGCGGCGGGGATCAGCAGCAGCGTGATCGAGACCAGGTAGTGGGCGCTGATCCAGATCCAGTCGAGGTCGTAGAGGACGCTGAGGCCGCCGATCACGCCCTGCGCGAAGACGCCGCCGAGCAGCCAGACCGAGAGCACCACCAGGTCCTTGCGCCACGAGATCCGGGTCAGGGCGCAGAAGATCGCGAAGATCGCCGTCGCGCTGACCCCGATCGTCAGCAGCCGGTTGCCGAACTCGATGAAGGTCGGCGCATGGACCTGCGACGGCAGCACCCGGGTGTCGCACTTCGGCCAGTTCGAGCAGCCGAGGCCCGATCCGGTCACCCGCACGAGCGCGCCGGTGAGCATGATCCCGATGTTCGCGATCAGCGCCAGCCGCGCGGCGAGCAGCATCCGCTCGGGCGTCGTGCGGAACCGTCGCCGCAGACGGGCCAGCCGCGCCGGTCCGTCGTCGGTCGTGGAGCTGCCGGAGAAGCCCTCCGGCGTCTGGGGGGCGCTCGTGCTCGCCATCGCGAGGGAAGCATGGCGGATCGGGGGCGCGTCGCGACCTGCGGCTCTGGCTCCGCCGCGTCGACGCCGCGGAGCCAGCGCCGTCGGTCAGCGGACCCGGATCGTCCGCACCGGCGAGCTGCCGGTCGCGTAGGGGTAGTCGCCGGACCGCCGGGCCCGGGCGCGCATCTGGAAGCGGGCGGGGCCGGGCTTGCGGAAGCGGTACGAGGTCGCGAACCGGCCGCTCCTGCCCGTGCGGACGGTTCGGAAGGTCAGCCAGCGACCGCCGGGATCGCGGGCCTGCAGCTCCACGACCTTGCCGCCCGTCGGCAGCGGTCGCCCGACGACGGTCCCCGACAGTCGCACCGACTGACCGCGGCGAGCGATCCGCCGGCTGAGGGTCAGCCGCACCGCTGCGCTGACCCGCAGGCGCAGCTTGCGCACGGCGACCGGCTCGTCGTCCCGGACGCGCTGGTGGTAGGCGAGGACGATCGTGCGCGAGCTGGCCCCGGTCGGCAGCCGCCAGCGGAAGCGGCCCTCCTCGTCGGTGCGCAGCGAACTGCGCTCGAACGGCGGGGAGTTGCGGGCGTCGCGGGTGATCATGACTCGCAGGTAGGCGCCGCGGATCGGCTGCCCTTTGCCGGTCGTGAGCTGTCCGACCGCCAGCGGACGCTGGCCGTAGCGGATCGAACGGGCGTCGCTCTCGCGGCCCTCCCACGCGACCGCCAGCCGCGCGTCGTCGACCGCCGGAGCGCCGTTGTTCGGCCCCGGATCGGTCCGCCGCAGCTTCTTCGTCGTCGGCCCGTAGACCGTCGACTGGTTCCCGGCCGCGTCCTCGACCAGCACCCGGACGGTGTGGATGCCCTCGGGCAGGTCCTTGGTGTCGAACGTCTGCAGGCCGCCGATCGTGCCGGGACACGGCTTCGGCGACAGGAACGTCCGCTCGCTGCCGGGCCACGGTCGGCACGGCGCCTCGGCCAGCGGCACGTAGCTCGCGACCTGCCCGTCGACCTCGATCGCCAGCCGGTGGACGCCACCGCCCTGGTCCGTGGCCCCGAACGAGATCCCGGTCGGGCCGGCCCAGGTCGTGTTCGTCACCGCATCGCCGGAGGCCGTCGTGACGATCGGGGCATCGCGATCCTCGAGGGTGAAGGTGGCGCGGTGGATGTTGACGCGGGCCACGGCGCCCGATGCGTCCGGACGGCAAACACCGCCGCCAGGCGCGGCTCCGGGGACGCAACCCAGCACGACTCGAATCGCCCCGGCCCGATCAGGAGCCCCCGCGACCACGGCCCGCGACACAGGACCAGCAGCGAGATGGCGCGCCTCATAGACCGGATCAGCCTGAAGCGACGTGAGGATTGACAGGTCCCCAACCGGGGGACCCGATCCGCCAGCACGGCTGTAGCCGTCGTACTCGATCGCGTAGTTGATGATGCGTGTAGCCGCGGGCGCGTGGAACTCCCAGAAGAGCCAGAAGGGAGGCGTTTGCGAGAACCGCTCTGCCAACGCTCCGACGAGCGAACCGCCCCGACGACAACGATCGTCGGCGCGATTGCCGCCACCGAGACTCGTCTGCTGAAAGCGCGGCACCCAGCCGCCGCCCTCGCCGTCGGCCGTCGCCGCCGGCGACCCGTCCGGCGCTCGGCAGGTCCAGACCTCATAGGTCCCGGCCCGCGCCGGGGCGGCGGGCGCGAGCGAGAGGACGGCGATCGACGCGGCGAGGCCGATCTGGGCGGCACGCGACATGGTGGGGGCACTCCGTTCGGTGGTCATCACATAGAAGACCCGCGAACTCCACGAAGTTCGCCCCCCGAATTTCGCGCGGGCCATACCCGCGCTACCCCCTAATACAGGAACGTGAGCGTCTCTGCGACGTCGGCCAGCGTCGGCCCGCAGGCGTCGCGCTCCGAGACCTGGATCTCGTCGGCCGTCAGCGGCCACTCCACCGCGACCTGGGGATCGTCGTACGCGATCCCCCGCTCGACCTCGGCCGAGTAATAGCGGGTCTGCTTGTAGAGGACGTCCGCGACGTCGCTGATCACCGCGAAGCCGTGAGCAAAGCCGACCGGCACGTAGAGCGCGTGCATGTTCTCGTCGGTGAGGTCGAACCCCTCCCACCGCCCGTAGGTCGGCGAGCCCTCGCGCAGGTCGACGATCACGTCCCAGATGTGGCCGCGCCCGCAGCGCACGAGCTTCGCGCAGCCGTCCCCGATCTGGAAGTGGAGGCCGCGGACGACGCCCCGCGACGAGCGCGAGTGGTTGTCCTGGATCCACTGGTCGTGGATCCCGTGCTCAGCGAGGACGCTCTCGCGGAAGGTCTCGCAGAAGAACCCGCGGTCGTCGGGAAAGACTCGCGGCTGGACCAGCTTGGCCCCGGGAAGCGTCGTGTCGAGCACCTGCATGGCCCGCGGGACCTTAGCCGGGCAAGCGCCGCGGCCGACGCCCCGCGACTCGTAGAGTCCCCGCCCATGGCCTACTTCGACTGGCACGGTGAGCCGGGGTACTTCCGCGACATCACCCGCCACTTCCCCCCGACGGCCAAGCTGCTCGACGTCGGGTGCGGCACGGGTTGGATCGCCCGGCATTTCCCCGACTACACCGGTCTCGACGGGTCGCCCGTCGCGGTCGCCGAGGCGCAGGAGCTCGGTCGCAACGTCCAGCTCGGCGACGCCGATCAGCCGCTCCCGTTCGAGGACGCGACCTTCGACGGCGTCGTCCTCAAGGACCTGCTCGAGCACGTCGCCGATCCGGTCGAGGTCGTCCGGGAAGCGCTGCGGGTACTGCGCCCAGGCGGCCTCGCGTTCGCGTCCTCGCCCGACGCCCAGCGCTGGGTCTGGAACGACTACACGCACCGCCGCCCGTTCACCCGCAAGGCGTTCCGGCTGCTCTTTGCCGACCAGGGGTTCGAGGTCGTGACCGCCGCCTACGAGTCGGTGATGCCGGGAACGTCGATCGTCTCCGCCCGGATGCCCGACCACCGTCGTCCGGCACCGCTGCGCGCCGCCGCCTGGCTGCCGATCGTGCGACGGAACGTCTGGATCCTGGCCCGGCGCCCGGCCTAGCCACGCCCGAGCCGGGCTCGCAGCGGCGCCAGGACCTCCTCCGGCACCGCTCGCAGGACCAGCACGGCGACCAGGAAGGTCAGGGTGGCCGCGCCGGTCTCGAGCACGTCGCCGACCGTGCCGGAGGTGACCGCCGCTACCGCGACGGCGACGCCACCCGCCGCGACCAGCGACGCGACGATCGCCGCCACCCATCGCCGCTCCAGTCGCAGCCCGTACCCGCCCCGGCGGAGCACCACGTAGTAGGCGAGCGCCAGCCCGATCTCGGTCGCCACCATCGCGCTCGCCGCGCCGATCGCTCCCCACTGGCGCGCGGCGACGGCGGTCAGGATCAGGCTGACGAGCAACGTCACGCCGTTCATCTGCAGCAGCGTCCGCTGGCGGTGCTGCGCCAGCAGCAGGAACGACCCGGTCGCCACCGCGAACGAGCCGATGATCGCCGCTGCGTGGACCCGGAGGACGTCGGTCGCGTCGGCGTACTTCGCACCGCCCAGGATCTCGACGGCCAGCGGCGCGCCCGCCCCGATCCCGACCGCCGCGAGCGAGCCGAGCAGGATCGTCGCCTGGTAGGTCCGCGACCCCGCGTACCCGAAGCGCGCCTGGTCCCGTCCCGCGGTGTGGGCCAGGATCGGGAACGCGCTGCTGACCGCGATCATCGCCGTTCCCACGACCACCGCGAAGACGCGGAACGAGAGCGCGAAGAGTCCGCTCTCGGTGTCCGACGTCGACAGGTCCGTAACGACCTGGGCCACGTACGGGTAGAGCGTGCCGATGCTGGTTGCCGCCGCGAACGCGATCGAGATCCGCAGCAGCCGACGCATCGCCGCCAGGTCGAAGGCCGGCGTCAGCGGCGCCAGACCGCGCGCGGCGACGAGCGCGATCACGAGCGCGACCGCCGCCGCCGGCACCGCCGCCCCGAGCAGCAGTCCGGTTCCGGCGCCCGCGACGACCAGCAGCACCTGCAGAAGCGCCTGGGAGACCTGGCGTCCGAGGTCGATCGCCCCGACCCAGCCGAGCCGCAGCGCCGCCTGGAGCGGGATCACGTAGGTCACGGGGAGGGCGTAGATCACCAGTCCCGCCCCGGCGAGGACCGTGCCCAGCCACAGCTGTCCGTCGAAGCCGGCGAGCGCCGCGAAGACGAGCATCCCGGCTGCGCCGAGCGCCATCATCGTCAGCCGCATCCCGAGCATCACCCGCATCAGGTGGTCGCGCTCCGCGCCCTTCCGCGTCACGTACTCGCGCACGCCGAGCGTGGCCAGGCCGAAGTCCGCGATCACCAGCGCGACCGTCGAGAGCGAGACGACCGTCGTGAAGCCGCCGAACCCCTCCTTGCCGAGGTGACGGGCGACGACCGAGGCCGAGACGACGGTGACCAGCGCGCCGAGGACGTAGGACACGACCCGCAGCGCCCCGCCCGAAACCACCCGTCCGCCGGCGTCGCCCGTGTCCAGCACCGCGGTCGCGTGAGGCTCCTGAGGTTCGCCGGCAGACACGACGCGCCAGCGTACTCGGCGGCTCTCCGATCGGCGGCGGTGGCGCGACGCGACGGGCCGCGAAATCCGTAGGCTTGCCCGCATGCCGAAGCGCGCCCTCATCACCGGGATCACCGGCCAGGACGGCTCCTACCTCGCCGACCTGCTGCTCGAGAAGGGGTACGAGGTGCACGGCATGGTGCGCCGGGCATCGACCGAAAAGTTCGACCGGATCGAGCACCTTCGCGACCGGATCACGCTCCACCAGGGCGACCTGCTCGACCAGCGCTCGCTCGTCGACACCCTTCGCGCGTCGCAGCCCGAGGAGATCTACAACCTGGCCGCGATGAGCTTCGTCGGCCTCTCCTGGCAGCAGCCGACGCTGACCGCCGACTTCACCGGCGTCGGGGTCACGCGGATTCTCGAGGCGATGCGCGAGGTGGCGCCCGAGGCCCGCTTCTACCAGGCGTCGTCGTCGGAGATGTTCGGCAAGGTCCGCGAGGTCCCGCAGAACGAGGACACGCCGCTCTACCCGCGCTCGCCCTACGGCGTGGCGAAGGTCTACGGCCACTTCATCACGGTCAACTACCGCGAGTCCTACGACCTCCACGCGACCAGCGGGATCCTCTTCAACCACGAGTCGCCCCGCCGCGGCCTGGAGTTCGTGACCCGCAAGATCACCTGGCACGCGGCCGCGATCAAGCTCGGCCTGCGCGAGAAGCTGGCGCTCGGCAACCTCGACGCCAAGCGCGACTGGGGCTACGCCAAGGACTACGTCCAGGCGATGTGGCTGATGCTCCAGCAGGACGATCCCGAGGACTTCGTGATCGCCACGGGCCACACCCACACCGTCCGCGAGTGCGTCGAGGTCGCGTTCGACGAGGCCGGCCTGGGCGACTGGCAGCAGTACGTCGAGATCGACCCGCGGTTCGTCCGGCCGGCCGAGGTCGACCTGTTGATCGGCGATCCGACGAAGGCGAAGGAGCGCCTCGGCTGGGTGCCCGAGACGTCCTTCGAGGAGCTGATCCGCCTGATGACGCGGGCGGATCTGGAGCTGTTGGGCGGCTGATTCAGCCGCCTAGGACACAGCCTCACGTCGCCGAACACCGGGCGGCTTGGTCGCCTTCGCGTCAACATTTGTCGCCAACAGGTTGAGCCCAGGTGCGCGCTCCAACCGCCGGTTGAGCCGCCAGAGGCGGTCGGCATGGCGAGTCAGTGCGTCGTTGTGAACGGTCAGTGGCAACAGATTCGCGCGCTTGACCCAATCGACATCAAAACCTGCGCTTTGAAGTGCCCACCGCGTCGAGCGGAGGCCCCATAGCGTGTCGTGCACCCGCATTCCGTGGTAGGGCAGTCCGCCGACCTTCGCGACGAACTCCAGCGCCGAGTACCTATTGGGCAGCTTGTAGACGAGGAGGCTTCCGCCGACCTTCAGCACCCGCCTCAGTTCTGCCAGCGAAGCCAAAGGGGCTTCGACATGTTCGAGGACCCCGCAAGAGAGAACGACGTCAAACGTCTCGTCTTCGTACGGCAGCTTGATCGGATCATTGGTCCGAAGCGCAGCCAGATCCGGATAGCGCTCAAACGGGACGCTTTCGACGCCCGGCGACTCCGGGTCGAAGTCACAAGAAGCCACGTCTCCGCCCAAGTCAGCCATCAGCTTGGAGACCTGTCCAGCGCCGCAACCCCAATCGAGGATCTTGCCTCCCTCTGCGACGCGAACGACCTCCGACGCGATCTCGGAATATTCGCGCGCCTGCAGCGCGGCCTCCAGATACTGATTAACAGCCATGAGCCTCCACGGTACCGACGACGCCTTGGGGGAGCCCCAGTTCGTATCCTGCCGCCCGCATGCACATCTGCGTCATCTACGACTGCCTCTTCCCCTGGACCGTGGGCGGCGCGGAGAAGTGGTACCGCAACCTCGCCGAGCGGTTGGCGGCTGAGGGGCATGAGGTCACCTACCTGACGCTGACGCAGTGGGACGCCGACGACGCGCCGGATCTGCCGGGCGTCACGGTGGTCCCGGTCGGGCCGCGGATGGAGCTCTACGTCGGCGACCGGAGGAAGGTCGGGCCTCCGCTGCGGTTCGGGCTCGGGGTCTTCGCCCACCTGCTGCGGCACGGCCGGCGCTACGACGTGGTCCACACCGCCTCCTTCCCCTACTTCTCGCTGCTGGCCGCCGCCGTCGCCCGGCCGCTCGGGCGCTTCCGGATCAGCTGCGATTGGCACGAGGTCTGGAGCCGCCACTACTGGCTCGAATACCTCGGCGGGTTGGGGGGCCGGATCGGCTGGACGGTCCAGCGGCTCTGCGCCTGGACGCCCCAGCGCGCCTACGCCTTCAGCCGCCTGCACGCCGGCCGCCTGCGCGAGCTCGGCCTGCGGGGCGACGTCACCGTCCTCACCGGCGAGTACGCGGGCAGCCTGGAACCGCCCGTGGCCACCCCGCCGGCCACGCCCCCGACCGTCGTCTACGCCGGCCGGATGATCCCCGAGAAGCGCGTGCCGCTGGTGGTCGACGCCGTGGCCGCCGCCCGCGAGCGGATCCCCGGTCTGCGGGCGCGGATCTTCGGCGCCGGGCCCGAGGCCGAACAGGTCACCGCGCGGATCGCCGAGCTGGGACTGGAGGACGCGGTCGAGCAGCCCGGGTTCGTCGCCGCCGAGACGGTCGACGAGGCGATGCGCACCGCCCTCTGCGTCGTCCAGCCCTCCGCCCGCGAGGGCTACGGGATGGTCGTCGTCGAGGCCTCCGCCCACGGGGTCCCCGCCGTCGTCGTCGCCGGCGAGGACAACGCCGCCGTCGAGCTGGTCGACGAGGGCGAGAACGGCTTCGTCGCCCCCGAGGCCACCGGCACCGCGATCGCCGACGCCATCGTCCGCTGCCACGAGCAGGGCGAGGCCCTCCGCGCCGGCACCCGCGCCTGGTTCGCCGCCAACGCCGACCGGCTCTCGCTCGACGGCTCGCTGCGGACCGTCGCCGCCGGCTACGCCGAGCCGAGCGCCCGCTCGTAGCTGCGCGCCGTCTCCTCGGCCGCCCGCTGCCACGAGAACCGCGCCGCCTGCGCCCGCCCCGCCGCCACCAGCCGCTCGCGCAGCTCCGCGTCCGCCAGCAGCCGCTCGATCGCCGCGGCGATCGCCCCCGGATCGTCGGGATCGAAGAGCAGCGCCGCGTCGCCCGCCACCTCGGGCAGCGACGCGCGATCGCTGCACGCCCCCGGCACGTCCCGCGCCAGCGCCTCGAGCACCGGCAGGCCGAAGCCCTCGTAGAACGACGGGAACACGTGCGCGACCGCCATCCGCCACAGCCCCTCGACGTCCGCCCGCGACAGCCAGCCCGGGAACCGCACCGCCTCGTCGACGTTGCGCGCCGCCGCCCGCCGTCGCAGCAGCGGCTCGTGCTCGGTCGCGTAGCCCGGCACCACCAGCACCGGCCGCCGCTCCGGCGGGATCCGGGCCAGCGCGTCGATCAGCCCCTCGACGTTCTTGTGCGGTCGCTTCGCCGCCATGCTCAGCAGCAGCGGCCGCGCCTCCAGCCCCAGCCGCGTCCGCAGCGCCGGCTCCGGCGTCGGCGTCACCGCGCCCGGCCCCTCGCGCGGCGGCACGGTCGTCGCCAGGTGGACCACGTCGATCTGCTCCGCCGCCGTGCCGATGAACCGCGCGACGTCGTCCTTCGTCGCCTGCGAGTCGGCGATCACCCGCCGCGAGGCCCGCACCGCCGCCGGCACCAGCACCCGCATCCCCAGCCCCCGCAGCCCGAAGTGCGCCTCGGGCGCGACCGCGTAGTGCAGGTCGTGGACCGTCGTCACCCGCGGCGGCCCACCCGCCACCCGTCCCGGACCGGTCGAGGCCAGCGAATGGACCAGATCCGCCCCCAGCTCTCCCGCGATCCGCGGCACGTAACGCTGCTCGCCCCACACCCACTGGCGCCGGTCGCGCGCGTCGACGTCCGCCACCACCGCCGGCAGCGGTCCGCTCCACGGCGCGTCGCGGTCCTCCGCCGCCACCCGGTTGACGATCGCCACCGGCTCGATCCCGTCGATCGCCGCCAGCCGCGGCAGCAGCTCGCGGGCGTAGACCTCCATCCCGCCGGTCTCGCCGGGAACGAGGTAGATCAGGTTGAGGGCGACGCGGAGGGGGGACGGCACGGCGCGCCAGATCGTCGCAGGCGCCTCAGCCGCCCGCGACGCCCAGCCGCTCGAGGTCGGCGGCGACCATCTCCGCCACCAGCCCGTCGAACGTCGCCCGCGGACGCCAGCCGAGCAGGTCGCGGGCCCGCGACGGATCGCCGACCGGCGGCCATGCCTCGGGCGGCCGCACGAAGCGCGGGTCGACCAGCACCCGGTCCTCGCCGGCGACGAATCGCTCGACCCCGGCGGCCGCGAACGCCGCGTCGACCAGGTCGCCGACGGTGTGCGGCTCCCCCGACGCCAGCACGTAGTCGCCCGGCTCGTCGTGGCGCAGCGCCAGCACCATCCCGTCGACGACGTCGCGGGCGTGCGACCAGTCGCGGACCGCCGCCTGGTCGCCCAGGGTCAGCGTCCGCTCGCGCCCGGCCGCGATCGCCGCCACGCCGCTGGTGACCTTGCGCGGCAGGAACCGCTCCGGCCGCCGCGGCGACTCGTGGTTGAAGGTGATCGCCGAGACCAGGAAGCGGTCGTGGTGCCCGCGCAGCGTCCCGACCAGCCCGTGGGCGGCGAGCTTCGCCACGCCGTAGGGGCTCCGCGGCCGCTTCGGCGCGTCCTCGGCCTGGGGCGAGACCCCGGCGTCGCCGAAGATCTCGCTCGAGCTGGCGACCAGCACCCGCACGTCGCCCGGCTGCTCGCCGGCCGCGGCCAGGACGGTGGCGGTGCCGCCGGCGATCGCGGCCATCACCTCGGTCGGATCGCGCCAGGAGTCGGGCACGAAGGTCGGGGCCGCCAGGTGGTAGATCTCGTCCGGCGCCACCGTCGCCACCGCCCGCCGCAGACCCGCCGGATCGAGCAGGTCCGCCTCCACCAGCGACACCCGCCCCTCCAGCTGCTCGAGTCCGGCCGCCGCCAGCGCTCCCTCGGCCCGGCGCACGGTCCCGATCACCTCGTCGCCGTCCGCGACCAGCCGCTCGGCGAGGTAGCCGCCGTCCTGGCCGGTGATCCCGGTGATCAGCACCCGTCGGCTCATCGAGCGGGAACGGTAGCGGAGGGTCCCGCCCCGCCGGACCGGCGCGTCCGCAAGCGCTGCACGCGAACATGCATGACGCAGTACACCCGGAGCGCCCGATAGCCTGGGAACCTGCTGTGGTGACCCGCGAAGGCCGGATCGCGGACCGCCGCAACTCTCATCCCCCGCACGGGTTCGTACCCGTGACACCGGTTCACCTGGCACCCCCGAGCCACCGAACCGCCCCTCGAACGGTCCCATCCAGATGCACCACAACGGCCAGACGGTCACCAACGCGGACGTGCTGAGCTCCCTGGCGACGCCTCCGCCGCAGGTCGAGGTGCTCGGCGTGCCCCTCGCCCTCACGACCTACGAGCGCACCCTCACGTGGATCGACGCGATGGTGGCCTCGCGCCGCCAGGGCTACGTCTGCGTCGCCGCCACCCACACGGTGATGGTCTGCCAGGAGGATCCGGAGCTGCGCGACGCCGTCCTCGGCAGCTCGCTCACGGTTCCCGACGGGCAGCCGCTGGTCTGGGCGCTCAACCTGCTCGGCCACGAGCAGCCGAACCGCGTCTACGGGCCCGACCTGATGGAGCGCCACTGCGCCCGGGCGGCCCAGAACGGCACCCGCGTCTACCTGTACGGCGGCCGCGACCGGCTGGCCCTCGACCAGCTGGCGCGCCGGCTCCGCACCCGCTTCCCCGGTCTCCGGATCGTCGGCGGCTGGTCGCCTCCCTACCGCGCCCTCGACGCGGACGAGGAGCAGCGCGTGGTCGACGAGATCAACGCCTCCGGGGCGGACGTGGTCTGGGTCGGGATCGGCGTCCCGAAGCAGGAGAAGTGGATGGCCGCGATGCGCTCGCGGCTGGACGCGCCGGTCCTGCTCGGCGTCGGCGCCGCCTTCGACTTCCACGCCGGCCTGGTGCCGCAGGCGCCCAGCTGGGTCCAGTCGATGGGCCTGGAGTGGCTCTTCCGGCTGATCCAGGAGCCGCGCCGGCTGTGGCGGCGCTACGCCCGCTACAACCCGCTCTTCGTCGCCCGCTTCGCAGCCCAGCTGGTTCGCCAGCGGCTCTCGGGCCAGCCGACGGCCCCGGTGCTCCACGGCGGCCCGCCGCCCCGGCGCACGGCGCTGCGGCGGCGCTCGGCGACCACGGCCGGACGCTGAGCCGATGACCAGCGACCCGGCCGCGCCGCGGAATGGGTCGCGGAAACGATCGTCTAGCCTCCCTGGGGTGGATCTGGACGTCGCCGTCGTCGGAATCGGGCGCGTGGGCCTGCCGCTCGCGCTGGCCTTCGCCGACCGTGGCCTGCGCACGCTCGGCGTCGACAAGGACGTCGACCGCGTCGCCACCGTCGCCGACGGGCGGATGCCGTTCTTCGAGCCCGGCGCCGAGGAGGTCCTGGAGCGGGTCCAGGCGCGCGGCGTCCTGGAGCTGACCTCGGACGTCACCCAGGCGGCGCGGGCGCGGCACATCGTGCTGACCCTCGGCACGCCGTCGTTCAGCCACATCGAGATCGACGTCAGCCAGATCCGCAGCGTCCTCGACGACCTGCTGCCGCACCTGCACGAGGGCCAGTGCGTGGTCCTGAGGTCGACGATCGCGCCCGGGACGACCGAGTTCGTCGCCGGCTACCTGGAGATGCACCGCGGGTTCACCGTCGGCCGCGACCTGTTCGTCGCCCACGTGCCGGAGCGGATCGCGGCCTCGCGCTTCTTCGACGAGATCTCGACCCTGCCCTGCATCGTCGGCGGGATCGGCGAGCGCTCGGGCGAGGTCGCCGCCGAGCCCTTCACCGCGCTCGGCGCGCCGATCGTGCAGACCACGCCGATCGAGGCCGAGCTGGCCAAGATCTGGACGAACATCCTGCGCTACACGATGTTCGCGCTGCCGAACCGGCTGATGATGGAGTGCGAGCAGTACGGCGCCAACGTCTTCGAGGTCATCGACCTGATCAACCGCGACTACCCGCGGGGCGGCATGAAGCTGCCGGGGATGACCGCCGGCACCTGCCTGCGCAAGGACTTCACCTTCAGCGAGGAGCGCTCGCCCGCGCCGGGGATGCTGCTGGCCGTCAGCCGCGTCAACGAGTCGGTGCCGCTGTTCCTGGTCGACGGGCTCAAGCGGCGGCTGCCGGGCGAGACGCTACGGGCGAAGAAGGTCGCCGTGCTCGGCCTGGCCTTCAAGTCCGACACCGACGACGAGCGCGACTCGCTGAGCTTCAAGCTGATGCGGCTGCTGGAGCGCGAGCTGGCGCTGGTCGCCGCCCACGACCCGCTCAGCCCCAGCTCGTCGCTGACGTTGGAGGAGGCGGTCACCGGCGCCGACGCCGTCGTGCTGGCCACCAACCACAGCGCCTGGCAGGACCAGGCGACGCTGGAGCGGATCGCCACCCTGGCTTCTCCCGGCGCGATCCTGGCCGATCCCTGGGACTGCTTCGAGCAGCGCGCGGTCTTCGGGGTCGCGCGCGAGCTGGCCGACGCCGGGACGGCGCCGGCGGCGACGCCGACCGTCGCCTGAGGGCGGCGAACCGGGGGCGAGCTGAGCGGGCTCGGGCGCCGCGAGCACGGCGCGCGGCAGGCGCGCGGGTCGTTAGCCTCCGCCGCCCATGTCCCGCGTTCTCGTCACCGGCGGTGCCGGCACCATCGGCGCCGCCGTCGTCCGCCGCCTGCTCTCCGACCCGCGCTTCGAGGTCCGCGTGTCCGACCAGCGCGAGGCGCCCGACTGGATGCGCGAGGGCTGCGAGATCCACCGCGGCGACCTCCGCGACCGCGACGAGGCCAAGCGGGCCACCGCCGGCTGCAGCCACGTGATCCACCTGGCGGCGATCGTCGGCGGGATCGGCAACTTCCACAAGCTGCCCTACACGCTGACCGACATGAACTCGTCGCTCTACAACAGCGTGATCGGGGCCGCGCTCGCCAGCGACGACCTGGAGCGGTTCACCTACGTCTCGTCGTCGATGGTGTTCGAGGAGGCGACCGAGTTCCCGACCACCGAGGAGCACGTCTGGTCGGTGCCGGTGCCGCGCTCGGCCTACGGCTTCAGCAAGCTGGCCGGCGAGGTCTGGGTCCGCGCCGCCCACGACGAGCACGGGCTGCCCTACACGATCTGCCGCCCGTTCAACGCCTACGGCCCGGGCGAGATGCCCGAGGATGAGCCGGGGATCGCGCACATGGTTCCCGACGTGATCAAGAAGGTGCTGGCGCTGCCCGACGGCGCGCCGCTGCCGATCTTCGGCCAGGGCGACCAGACCCGCACGCTGACCCACGTCGACGACATCGCCGACGGCGTCGTGGTGGCGACCGGCCACGAGGCGGGGCTGAACGAGGACTTCAACGTCTCGGCCTCGGACGAGCGGACCGTCGCCAACATCTGCGAGGTCATCTGGGAGCAGTGCGGCCGCCGCGACGAGCTGACCTTCGAGCACCTGCCGACCTTCCAGGTCGACGTCCAGCGGCGCTGGCCGAGCGTCGAGAAGGCCGAGCGGCTGCTCGGCTGGAAGGCCCGGATCCCGCTCGACCAGGGAATCGCCGACACGGTCCGCTGGCTGAGGCAGGTGACCGCCGGCTAGGCGATTCAACGTTTGAACGATCATGCGTTTTATCGTATGATCGTTCGATGTTGTTTCGGCTGCCAGCGCTCGACGCGCGGCTGACCGCGCGGATCGCCGAGCTGGACGAGGCCCGTCGCCTGCTCGGCAGGCAGGTCGGCCAGGCCTCGCCGTGGAGCGGCGAGCTGCGGCGGACGATGCGGGCCGACGCCGCCCACAGCTCGGTCTCGATCGAGGGCTTCTCGGTGCCGGTCGAGCAGCTGCGGAGCGTCGCCGCCGGGCACGCCGACGAGCGCGACCGCGACCAGCAGGCCGTCGCCCACTACGCGCGGGCGATCGACCACGTGGCGGCGATGGCCGAGGATCCCGGCTTCGCCTGGTCGACGCGGGCGATCCTCGACCTCCACTTCGACTGCTGCGCGTTCCAGCGCGAGCACCGTCCCGGGCGCTGGCGCCAGGGGCCGATCGCGGTCACCGCACCCGAGGGCGGGCTGGCCTACCAGGCGCCCCCGGCCGACGAGGTCCCGGCGCTGATGGACGAGGTCGTCGCCTGGCTGGAGGAGGGCGACCTCGACGCCCCGACCGTCGTCCGCGCCGCGATGGCGCACCTGCACGTCGTCTCGGTCCACCCCTTCGCCGACGGCAACGGCCGGGTGTCGCGGATCGTGCAGTCGCTGGCGCTCGCCCGCGACGGCCTGCTCGCCCCGGAGGTCGGGTCGATCGAGGAGTACCTGGGCCGTCACACCGGCGACTACTACGCGGCCCTGCGGGCGGCCCAGGGCGGCCGCTACCAGCCGCAGCGCGACGCCACGCCGTGGGTGGCCTTCTGCGTCGAGGCGCACCTGGAGGAGGCCCACCGGCGCCTGCGCCTGATCGACGAGGCCAGCCGCCGCTGGCAGATCCTCGAGCGGCTGGCCCGTCGCCGCGCCTGGCCCGACCGGCTGGTGATCGCCCTCGAGCAGAGCGCCTTCGGGCCGGTCGACCGCCGCGGCTACGCGGCCGAGGCGGACGTCTCGACGGCGACGGCCAGCGGCGACCTGCGGCGGCTGGCCGACGCCGGACTGCTCGATCCGCACGGCAGCGGCCGCGGCGCCCACTACCGAGCGTCGGCGCAGCTGCGGTCGGCGATCGACGACGGCTGAGCGCCGCTCAGGCCAGCGCCCGGCGGGCGTCCTGCGCGGCCTCGCGGTCGGCGGTGCCGGGGGCGTTCCAGGCCGCCCAGGCGCCCTCGACCATCTGCTCCAGGCCGCGGCCGGGCTTCCAGCCGAAGTCGCGCTCGATCCGCTCGGCCGAGCCGACGATCTTCGCCGGGTCGCCGGGCCGACGGGGGGCGACCTCGTAGCCGAGCGCGGTCCGGCCGACCTGGTCGAGGATCGCCTCGATGATCTGGCGCACCGACACGCCCTCGCCGCGGCCGACGTTGTAGGCCGGGGCCAGCTCGCGCTCCTCCTCCAGCAGGACGGCGGCCCGCAGGTGGGCCTCGGCCAGGTCGACCACGTCGACGTAGTCGCGGATGCAGGAGCCGTCGGGCGTCGGGTAGTCGTCGCCGAAGACCTTCGGCTGGACGGGCGGATCCGCGGTCAGCGCCCGGAAGACGAGCGGGAACAGGTTGTAGGGGCTGTGGTCGACGATCGCCGTCTGGCCGCCCGCCGGCGTCCCCGCCCCGACGACGTTGAAGTAGCGCAGCGAGGTGTGGCGCAGCGACGGCCGCGCGCGGGCCTGGTCGCGGATCAGCCACTCGCCGATCAGCTTCGACTCGCCGTAGGGGCTCTCCGGGCGCTGGCGATCGTCCTCGGTGACGATCTCGCCCTCCATCGTCCCGTAGGTCGCCGACGAGGAGGAGAAGACGAGCCGGTCGATCTCGCGCTCGGCCATCTCGGCCAGCAGCACGCGGGTGCCCTCGACGTTCGCGCGGTAGAAGTCGAGCGGCACGTTGACCGACTCGCCCGCGTACTTCAGGCCCGCCAGGTGGATCACGCCGTCGAGCGGCTGGGCGTCGAGCGCGGCCGCCACCGCCTCGCGGTCCTCGACCCGTCCCTCGTGCAGGACCACGCCCTCGGGCACGAACTCGCGGAAGCCGGACGAGAGGTCGTCGAGCACGACGACCTCGCGGCCGGCGGCCAGGAACGCCTGCACGATGTGGGCGCCGATGTAGCCGGCGCCCCCGGTCAGCAGCCAGGGCATGCGCGGCAGTCTATGGAGGGGGCGCGCCGCCGCGCCCCGCTCACCGCCGCCGGGTCGCGCGCGCCAGCACGGCCAGCAGCACGGCGATCGCGGAGACCGCCAGCGCCAGCGCGACCACCGTGGCCGCGATCGATCCGCCGGGCCGCGCGAGGGCGTCCTGCAGCAGCAGCGCCCCGACCAGCGTCGCCCCCGCGCCGGCGGCGAGCGCGACCGCCGCGGCCACCGCGCGCCGGTCGCGGCGCCAGCGACCCGTGGCCACGCCCAGCGCCATCAACGCCAGTCTCGCCCCGACCGCCGTGCCGAGCAGCACGGCGCCGACCCAGGTGCCCGCCGGGGTACCGCCGTCGTCGTACTCACCGACCGCCTCGAGCAGCCAGAGGAACAGCGGCGGGACCGCGAAGGCCAGGCCGGCGGCGATCGCCAGCGCCAGCGCCGCCAGCGAGCGCAAGGCCCGGCGAGCGGGCGCGACCGAGGGCGTCGGTTCGGCGGTGTGGGTGGCGAGCAGGGCGGTCATGGTTGCGGGCTGGGTTCGAGCGGGTCGGTCGTCCTATCGACCGGTGGTCAGCAAAGCGTAGCGGCCTGCCGACCGACGGTCAACAAGCGAGGTAGCGTCATTTCGTCCCTGCGCGGGCGAACCGGTGGGGATCGGCCCCGCGATGCGGCGCGAGATGACGCCAGTTCCCTCCGGGGGGCGGGGCGGGCGCGGACGCGCGGGTCAGCCGCCGAGGGCGGCGGCGTAGACCGCGGCCAGGCGGTCGGCGATCGCCGCCGGATCGGTCAGCCGCGCGGCGGCGTCGCGCTGGCGGGCGCCGGCGGCGGCGTCGCCGGCCAGCCGCTCCCAGGCCGCCGCGAGCGCGACCGGGTCGCCAGGCGGGACGCGGGCGTCGTCGGGCACCAGCTCGCGCAGCGCCCCGACGTCGCTGGCCACCACCGGCAGGCCGCGCAGCATCGCCTCGGCCGCGGCCAGGCCGAAGGTCTCGTGGGCCAGCGACGGCACCAGCTCGAGCGCGGCGGTGGCCCGCAGCCGCTCCAGTCCCGCGCGGTCGAGGCGGCCCGCGAAGCGCACCTGCGGCAGGTCGGCCGCGGCGGCCCGCAGCGCCGGTTCGTCGGGCCCGTCGTTGGCGATCACCAGCGACCGGCCGTTGATCCGGGCGGCCTCGATGGCGACTGCCGTGCCCTTCTCGGCCGCCAGCCGGCCCGCGACGACCGCCGGGCCGTCCGGGTCGGGCGCGATCGGCGGGCCGGGCACGACCGGGTGCGGCAGCACGTGGACGCGCTCCGGCGGCAGCTCGATCCCGAGCGCGCGCAGCCGCTCCAGCGCCGCCCGGCTGGGCACCACCACGACGTCGGCCGCGGCCAGCAGGCCCGGCTGCTGGCGGGCGATCCCGGCGGCGTAGGCGGCGCCCTCCGCCAGGCCGCCGCGGCAGCGGTGGCGGAGGCCGGGCCGCACGTCGCGGCCGTGGCAGAGCGTGCAGTCGTGGCCGTCGCGGACGCAGGTCCCGACCGCGCAGACCAGCCGGTAGTTGTGCAGCTGGAGGACGACCGCCGCCCCCGCCGCCCGCGCGGCCCGCAGCGCGCGGACGCCGAAGGTCGGGTGCAGGTTGTGGGCGTGGACGATCCGGGCGCCGACCCGCCGGACCTCGTCGGCGACCTGCTCCGGATCGAGCCCGCCGCGCAGCAGGCCCGCCGCCGCCCGGGCGCCGGAGAGCTCGGCCGAGTCGCGCTCCAGCAGGGTCGTCGGCTCGACCAGCCGCTCCTCGGTCAGGTCGCGGAGGGACGCGATCGCCCGCTCCTCGCCCCCGAGGGTCCGGTAGCGGTGGTGCAGGTGCAGGATCACCGTCGCCGACGCTAGCGAGCGGCGGGGTCCGTCGGCGCCACCGGCGGCTGGCGGCGGTAGCGCGAGCGGATCCGCTGGTCCTTCTCCGGCCCCGTCACCCGCCAGTCGACGGCCAGCGCGTCGCCGTCGGGCACCCACAGCCGGCCGCCGTAGCGATCGGCCCGGCAGGGGTGGTCGACCACGCAGGCTCCGGACCGCAGGTCGAGCGGGTGGAACGGCCGGCCGTCGTCGAAGCGGACCAGCCAGGCGTCGCCGTCGGGGACGATCGCCAGCGTGCGGGTGGCGTCGCCGGCGTAGCCGCCCAGCCGCACCGTCGCCCGTTCGCGCCAGGCGATCGCGTCGCCGTCGCGGACGAACTCCGCCGTCCCGGAGACCTCGCCCCGCTCATCCCGCCGCCGGTCCTCGATCGTCCGCTCCAGCCGCCAGCGCCCGAGCAGGAAGGCGGGCAGGTCGGCGACCGGCAGCGGGGCCGGCGCGCGGTCGGCGGCGGACGCGGGCACGGTCCCAGGGTAGACCGCCCGGGCGGCCGCTCCCGTAGCCTCGTGCTGCCCGATGCCCGCCCCGCCCTCCGCGACCGTCTCGGTGATCGTGCCCGTGAAGGACGGGGCCCGCCACCTGCCCGCGCTGCTGGCCGCGCTCGCCCGCCAGCCGGCCCACGAGCTGCTGATCGTCGACTCCGGCTCGCGCGACGGCTCGGTCGCGCTGGCCCGCGCCGCCGGGGCGACGGTGCTGGAGATCCCGCCGGCGAGCTTCCGCCACGGGCCGACCCGCAACTGGGCGGCCGAGCGCACCGGCGGCGAGCTGCTCTGCTTCCTGACCCAGGACGCGGTCCCGGTCGACGGCTGGCTGGCGGCGATCGTCGACGCCTTCGCCGCCGACCCGCGGATCGGGGCGCTCTTCGGCCCGCAGCTGCCGCGGCCGGACAGCTCGCCGATGGTCGCCCGCGAGCTGGAGACGTTCTTCGCCGCCTTCTCCCCCGACGGGACGACGACGGTCGACGACCAGCCGCGCTTCCTCTCCAACGTCAACGCCGCCTACCGCCGCGCCTGCTGGGAGCAGCTGCGCTTCCGCGACCTCGCCTACGCCGAGGACCAGGCGTTCGCGCGCGACCTCGGGCCGAGCGCGTGGCGAGCGGCCTACGTGCCGGCGGCGGCGGTGGTCCACGCCCACGACTACGGGCCGGTCGACTTCGCCCGCCGGACCTTCGACGAGTACCGCGGCCTGCGGGCGGCGACCGGTCACCGCGAGCCGTTCCGGCCGAAGGCGGCGCTCGGCGGGGCGCTGCGGCTGACCCGCGCCGACCGGGCCTGGATGCGCGCCCACGGCTGGCCGCGCGGCCGCCGCGCCTGGTGGACCGGGCGGGCGCTGCTGCACCACGGCAGCCGGCGGGTCTTCGCCGCCCTCGGCTCCCGGGCCGAGCGGCTGCCGGCACCGGTCCGGCGGGCGCTCTCGCTCGAGCGGCGCGGCGACTAGGAGCGGCTCGGCAGCCGCCGCGTCACCCGCAGGTAGAGCTGCTCCAGCAGCCAGCGGCGGCGCCGGTGGGGCAGGTTCTTCTCGACGTAGCGGGCGATCGAGGTCTCCAGGTGCTCCTCGCGGCGAGCCACCACCCCGCCGACGTGGCGCGCCGACACCCGCGGGTCATAGACGATCCGGCCGCCGGCCCGCCGCAGCTGCAGGCACAGATCCTCCTCCTCCTTGTAGAGGAAGAACCGGGGATCGAAGCCGCCGACGGCCGCGAACGCGCTCCGCCGCAGCAGCAGGAAGGCGCCCGAGACCCAGGCGACGTCGAGCGGCTGCCGGCGCGGCCGCCAGTGGGCGTGGCCGGCGCCGTTGGCGACCCGCGCCCGCAGCCCCCGCAGCTCGCCGTGGTCCCAGACCTGCGGCGCGCCCTCGGCGGTCCGCAGCAGCGGCCCGACGGCGACCACGGCGGGATCGTCGAAGTGGGCCAGCAGCGGCCGCAGGACCCCCCGCTGCTCGATCGCGACGTCCGGGTTCAGGCAGCAGAGGAAGGGCGAGTCCTCGTGCGCGGCCAGCAGGTCGTGGCCGCCGCCGAAGCCGAGGTTGTCGGCGCTGAGGACGAGCTCGACCCGATCGCCGTGGCCCGCGACCAGGTCGGCCAGGTCGTCGCCGGAGCCGTTCTCCAGCACCAGCACGCGGTGGTCGATCCCGCTCGCGGCCAGCTCGTCGAGCAGCCCGTCGAGGCACCGCTCCAGGTACGAGCGGGTGCGGAAGTTGACGATCTGGACGACGAGCTGCGGCGACACGGCGGCGGGCGCGGCGGAGGACGGGGGCGCGCCGCGCGACCCTACCGGCGATCATCCCCGGCATGTCCCGGCTGCGCGCGCTGCTCCGCCTTCCCGCCGCCCCGACGGCGATCCGGATCCCGGACGGGCTGCTCGAGGTCCAGCGCGACGGCGCCGCCCCGCTGGTCCCGGCCCGCACCGGCGACGAGCCGCTGGAGGTGGCCTTCGTCGTCCCCTCCTTCCGCACGGTCAGCGGCGGCCACACCACGATCGCCAACGTCGTGCGGGCGCTCGAGGGCCGCGGGCTGCGCTGCTCGGTCTGGATCCTGGACGACGACGCGCGGTCCGGCGGCGGCGGCGATCCGACGGCGCTGGTCGAGGGCTTCCGGGCTGCGTTCGGGGCGATCGCCGGGCCGGTCCACGCCGGGCTCGACGGCTGGCGCGGGACCGACGTGCTGGTCGCGACCGCCTGGCAGACCGTCCCCGCGGCGCTGCGGCTGCCCGACGTCGCCGCCCGGGCCTACCTGGTCCAGGACCACGAGCCCGAGTTCTACCCGACCTCGGCCGAGCGCGAATGGGCCGCCTGGACCTACCGCCAGGGGCTCCACTGCATCGTCGCCTCGCCGTGGCTGGAGGAGGTCGTCGGCCGCGAGCACGGAGCCTCGGCCAGCCGCTTCGACATCGGCGTCGACCACGAGCTGTACCGCCCCGGCGACGGCCCGCGGCGCGACGACCAGGTGCTCTTCTACGCCCGCGCCACCACCGCCCGCCGCGGCGTGCCGCTGGGGATCCTGGCCCTGGAGGAGCTGCACCGCCGGCGACCGGGGACGGAGATCTGCCTCTTCGGCGAGGAGCGGCGGGTGGCGACCGCCCTCCCCCACCGCCACCTGGGCGTGCGGACCCGGGCCGAGCTGGCCGACCTCTACCGCCAGGCGACGGTCGGGATGGTGCTGTCGCTGACCAACCCGTCGCTGATCCCGCACGAGATGCTGGCCTGCGGGCTGCCGTGCGTCGACGTGGCCAGCGCCAGCAGCCTGGCCGTCCACGGCAGCGACGGCCCGGTGGCGCTGGCGGCACTCGCCCCGGCCGCGCTCGCGACCACGATCGAGCGGCTGCTCGACGACCCCGGCGAGCGCGAGCGGCGGCGGGCGGCCGGCGTCGTCCACTGCGCCCCCTTCACCTGGCGGCGGACCGGCGAGCAGGTCGAGGCCGGGCTGCGGACCGCGCTGGCCCGGGCCGGCGGCTGAACCGGAAGGTCACCGGTGGCGGCGGGGCGGTGCCGTAGCCTCACCTGCCGTGCCCGCGAGCGCCGCCCCCGCGCCCGATCCGCCCTCCCGCCCCCTGCGCGTCTGCGTGGTCGCCGAGTTCTACCCGCGGGCCGACGATCCGGTGCTGGGGATCTGGGCCCACCGCCAGGCGATCGCCGCCCGCGACGCCGGGGCCGAGGTGCAGGTGCTGGTGCTGCACCGCCCGGTGCCGCCGCGGGCGACTCGGCTGCGCGACGCCCCACGGGTGCTGCGCACGATGCTGGCCCAGCCGCGCAGCGCCGAGATCGACGGCATCCCGATCACCTACGTGCGCTTCCTCAGCCCCCGCCGCGACCGCAGCTACGGCGGCTGGGGCCGCTGGGCGGCGCGGCCGCTGCGGCGGGCGCTGCGCCGGCTGCGCAGGCGGTTCCCGTTCGACGTGGTCCACGCCCACAACGCGGTCCCGGCCGGCGACGCGGTCCGGCGGGTGCTGGCGCGGGTGGCCGCCGACGTGCCGCTGGTGGTGTCGGTCCACGGCGGCGACGTCTACTACACCGCCCCCCGCTTCGCGGCCGGCGACGCGGCGATCCGGGCGACCTTCGCCGAGGCCGCGCTGGTGCTGGCCAACAGCGCCGGCACCGCCGACCGCTGCGCCGCGCTCGACGCCCCGCGGACGCGGGTGGTGCGGCTGGGGACCGACCTGCCCGACCCGGACGCGCTGGAGCGGTGGCGGAGCGCCCGCTCGTGGGACCCGCCGCGCGGCGGCGAGAACGGCGAGCGGCGCGCCCGCGGCCGCTGGGGCCACGGTCCGCGGCGGCGGATCGCCGCGGTCGACGCCCCGACGCCGCTGCTGGTGACCGTCGCCCACGTGGTCGGCCGCAAGCGCCACGAGGACGTCGTGCGCGCGCTCTGGTCGCTGCGGGACCGCCACCCCGGGGCCCGCTACCGGGTGATCGGCGACGGTCCCGAGCGGCCGGCGCTGATCCGCCTGGCCGCCGAGCTGGAGGTCGACGACCGGATCGAGTGGACCGGCCAGCTGCCCCACGGCGAGGCGCTGGCCCACGCCCGCGAGGCCGACCTGTTCGTGATGCCGTCGATCGACGAGGCCTTCGGCGTCGCCTACGTCGAGGCGATGGCCGCCGCGATGCCAGCGATCGGCGCGCTCGGCGAGCCGGGCCCGCAGGAGATCGCCGACGCCGGCGAGGGGATCGTGCTGGTCCCCCCGGGCGACGTGACCGCGCTGGCGGGCGCGCTCGACCTGCTGCTCTCCGACCCCGCCCGGCGGCGGGCGCTGGGGCTGGCCGCCCGCCGGACGGTGGCCGAGAGCTTCACCTGGGAGCGCTGCGGCCGCCAGACGGTGCGGGCCTACCGCGACGCGCTCGGCGGTGCGCGATGATGGCGCCGTGGGCGCCCGGCCGATCCTGATCGTCACCTCGCGCGTGCCGCCCGAGCGGGTCGGGGCGCTGCGCGCGCTGGCCGAGCGGGCGCCGGTCGAGGTCGCCGTCTTCGAGGGCCGCGACCACCACTTCCACGGCAGCGTCGCCGACGCCGGCGTCCCGCTGCACCGGGTCGGGCAGGCCGCGATCGGGCGCCTGGCCGGCCGGCGCGACCGCTGGCGGGCGGTGGTCGGCGGCACCGCCGGCCGGATCGCGCTGCCCTCGGCCTGGCGCGGCGCGCGCCGCGCGGGCACGCCGTTCGTGCTCTGGAGCGCGCTCTGGCACGAGCCCTCGACCGCGGCCTTCCGGCTGGCCCGGCCGCTGCTGCGGCGGATCGTGCGCGACGCCGACGCGATCGCCGCCTACGGCTCGCACGTGGCCGCCCACGTCCGCGCGCTCGGCGGCCAGCGGGTCCACGTGGCCCCGCAGGCCGTCGATCCGGCGGTCTGGGTCGACCCGGGTGCCGCCCCGCGCGACCCGGACGACCCGTTCCGGATCCTCTTCGTCGGCCGCGACGCGCCCGGCAAGGGGATCGAGAGCCTGCTGGTCGCCTGGCGCCAGACGAAGCTGCACGAGGCGATCGGGGCCGAGCTGGTGCTGCTCGGCCCGCCCGCGGCCGCCGACGCCGGGCTGCCCGGCGCCCGCGCGCTGGGACCGGTGCCGAGCGAGGGCGTGCGGGCCTGGCTCGACCGCAGCGACGTCCTCTGCGTGCCCTCGGAGCGGACGCCGGCCTTCGTCGAGCCGTGGGGGCTGGTCTGCAACGAGGCGCTGCACCGCGGGGTGCCGGTGCTGGCCACCGACGCCGTCGGGGCGGCCGCCGGAGGCCTGGTCCGCGACGGGCGCAACGGGCGGATCGTGCCCGCCGGCAAGCCACTGGCCCTGGCCCGCGCCCTCACCGACCTGGCCGTCGATCCCGACGGCGCCCGCGCGCTCGGCGCCGCCGGCCGCCGCGACGCCTCGGCCTTCACCTTCGAGGCCTGGGCCGACGGGATGCTGGCCGCCGTCGAGGACGCCGAGCGGGCCACCTAGGGCTCTCCGGCGCGCGATCGGGAGCGCGATTGCGCAACTCGACGTGCCCCCGCCGGTTGGTAGCGTAGAACCCGAGCTCGCTGGTTCGTGGGTGCCCTGCGCCCGCGGCACGCCGTCCGCCCTGGCGGATTCCCGAAGGGTGGGACCGGGTCCCCCGTCCCCGACGAGACATCGCCGTGCGCACACTCATCCGCCTGACCACGCTCCTCGCCGCCCTCGTCGCCGTCGCGTTCGCGCCCGCCGCCGCGTCCGCCGACTACCGCGAGATCTTCCGCGACTGCACCGACGGCAAGCTCGACAAGTCGTACACGCAGAAGGACCTGAACGAGGCCCTCAACAAGCTCGACGCGATGGGCGACTACAACGATTGCGCCGACGCGATCGCGATCGCCCGCAACGGCGGCGGCAAGAAGGGCGGGTCGGGCAACGGCGGCGGAGGCAACGGCGGCTCGACCGGCGGCGGTGGCTCGACCGGCGGCAGCGGCGGCGGTGGCACCGGTGGCGGCGGCGCGACCACCGGTGACGGCACCACCGGCGGCGACGGCGGCAGCACGACGCCGACCCCGCCGACCCCGCAGGAGACGGCCGACGCGACCAACGCCGCCAGCCAGATCGCGACCAAGGCCACCGGCGGCGACCAGATCGACCTCAAGAACGTGAAGGTCCCCCAGTCCTCGCTCGATCTGGGCGAGTCGGGCGCCTCGCTGCCGACCCCCCTGCTGCTGGCCCTGATCGCCTGTGGCGGGGCCGCCTGCGTCGCCGGGGGCGCAGCGGGACTCCAGGCCCTGCGACGGCGCCGTGGCGGTCGCTGACGCGCTCAGGCGCCGGGCCCCACGGCCCGGCAGCGCGGACCAGCCGACCCGGACGCTGCCGGTCGTCGGCGCGCCGACGCGCTCGCGGCTGCCGCGCCCGCTGCGCGGCGACGGCCCGTGGGTGATCCTGGTCGCCGGCCTGCTGGTGTGGGCCGTGACCCACGCCCGCACCGGCCAGAGCCTGGACACCTCCGGCCCGGTGCTGCTGGCGATCACGGCCGTCTCGGGGCTGGTGGCGATCGCCGCCGCCCTCCGCGCGCCCGGCGGCGCCCGCGCCTGGGGCGCCGGCACGCTGTTGGCCGGTGCCGCGCTGGTGATCGTCACCGGGGCCTCGATCAGCTGGTCGGTCGCCCCCGACACGTCGTGGATCGAGACCAACCGGACCCTCGCCTACGTCGCGCTGATGGCCGGCGGCGCCGCCGCCGCGCGGCTGGCGCCCGGCCGCTGGCAGGCCCCGCTCGGCGGCGTCCTGCTCGGCACGACGGTGGTGATCGTGCTCGGGCTGGCGAGCAAGGTCTTCCCGGCCGCGATCGACCCCGAGCAGGTCTACGCTCGGCTCCAGGACCCGATCGGCTACTGGAACGGGATCGGCGCGATCGCCGCCTTCGCGCTGGTGCTGGCGCTCTGGCTCGGCACCCGCCGGACCGGCTACCGGCCGCTCAACGCCACCGCCTATCCGATCGCGGCGCTGGCGGTGCTGACGCTGCTGCTCTCCTACTCGCGCGGCAGCCTGATCGCGGCCGGGATCGGCGCGCTGGTCTGGATCCTGCTCGCCCCGCGCCGGCTCCACAGCCTGCTGGTGCTGGTGGTCGGCGTGCTCGGCGGCGGCTTCGTCGGGATCTGGACCTTCGCCAACGCCGCGCTCTCGACCGACAAGGTGCTGCTGGCCGCCCGCGAGTCGGCCGGCGCCGAGCTCGGCGTGCTGCTGATCGGCACGATCGTCGTGCTGCTGGCCGCCGGCCTGGCGATCGAGTTCGCCACCGTCTTCACCGGCGTCACGCCGCTCGAGCGGCGGCGGCTGGGCGTCTTCGTCGCCTGCGTGGTGGCCGTGATCCCGGTCGCCGGCGTCGCGCTGGTCGCCACCAGCGACCGCGGCCTCGGCGGCTCGGTCAGCAACGCCTGGCACCAGCTGACCGATCCCGACGCGGCGGTCCCGGGCGGCGACCCGTCGCGCTTGACCGCGGCCAGCTCGTTCCGCTCCCAGTACTGGCGCCAGGCCCGCGACGTCTTCGAGATCCAGCCGCTGCACGGCGTCGGCGCCGGCGCCTTCGGGGCCGTCCAGCCGCGGGTCCGCAAGAACGGCTACGTCGCCCGCCACGCCCACGGCTGGATCCCGCAGACCCTGGCCGACCTCGGCTGGGTCGGGATGCTCGTCTCGCTCGGCTTCGGCCTGGCCTTCGTGGCGGCCGCGATCCGCGGGCTCGGCCTGCGCGGCCCGCTGCGCCACGCCGCCCGCCAGCCGGAGCGGGACGGGACCGCCGCGGCGGTCGCCGTGGTGGCCACGTTCGCCGTCGCGTCGATGGCCGACTGGACCTGGTTCGTGCCCGGCGTGGCGCTGCCGCCGATGCTGCTGGCCGGCTGGGTGATCGGCCGCGGCGCCGAGGCCGCCTTCCGGCCGCGGCCACGGCCGTCGATCGCGGTCGCCTCGCGGCGCACGGCCTACGCCGCCGCGCTGCTGGTCGCGTTCGCGATCGGCTGCTTCTCGATCGCCCAGCCGTGGCGGTCGGTGCGGGCCCAGAACGACGCCCTCGCCGCGATCGACCGCGACGACCTGGCGACCGCCGAGAAGCGGGCGCGCGACGCCCGTTCGCTCGACCCGCTCTCGACCGAGGCCGACTACGTGCTGGCCGGGATCCTGGTCCGCCGCGGCGACCTCGAGGGCGCCCGCCGGCTGTACGAGAACGCGATCGAGCTGCAGCCGGCGATCCCCGACAGCTGGCAGCGGCTGGCGAGCTTCGAGCTCTACGACGCCGACCGGCCCTTCAACGCCCAGCGCGCGGCCGGGATCGCGCTGAGGCTGGCGCCGACCAGCTCGGTGGCGACCAGCGTCGCCGTCGCCGCCAGCCGCCGCGCGGCCGAGAAGCGCCAGGCCCGCGGCGGCGGCGCCGGCACCACCGCGCCGCCCGCCGGCACGACGACGCCCCCGCCCGCGACCGGCACCACGCCGCCGGCCACCGGCACCACGCCCACCACCCCGGACGCGGGCTCCGGCGGGACCACGCCCTGACCGCGGATCGGCGCGAACCGCGACCTTTTCGCCCGTGATGGTTTACGACTGCTTGACATGCGCCGACTGATCCCCCTGACCGCCGCGCTGCTGACGCTGTTCGCGACCGCGAGCGCGTCGGCCAACACCCGGCTGGAGTCGACGTTCCAGGACGACCCGCGGATCGTCTACGGGTCGGACGCGGTCCGTCAGAAGACGCTCGACGAGGCCAAGGCGCTGGGCGTCCAGCGGGTCCGGGTGACGGCGTTCTGGTACCTGATCGCCCCGGCTCGCGACCAGACCACGAGGCCGGCGAACTTCGATCCGACCGACCCGAACGCCTACGCGGCCAGCGACTGGGAGCGCTACGACCGGATCGTCAGCGAGATCCGCCAGCGCGGGATGCAGGTCAACCTGAACCCCAGCGCTCCCGGGCCGCTGTGGGCGATGTCGGGCGCCTTCGACGAGCGGCTGGCCGACCGCACCAACCCGAACCCGGCCGAGTTCGGCGCCTTCATCGGCGCGCTCGGCCGGCGCTACAGCGGCAGCTTCGTCCCCGCCGGCCAGACGGCGCCGCTGCCGCGGATCGACTACTGGTCGATCTGGAACGAGCCGAACCAGGGCGCCTGGCTCTCGCCCCAGTGGTCGAGCACCCAGAAGACCGCCGTCGAGCAGTCGCCGCCGCTCTACCGCAAGCTGGTCGACGCCTCGTGGATCGCGCTCCACGCCACCGGCCACGGCGACGACACGATCCTGATCGGCGAGACGGCGCCCAAGGGCCAGCACAGCCTCTCGAACCTGAAGTCGCGCGGCACGCCGATGGACGCGATGCGGTTCCTGCGCCGCGTCTACTGCCTGAACGACCGGCTCGGGTTCCTGACCGGCGGCGACGCCGCGAAGGTCGAGTGCCCGGAGACGCCGAACCCGGCCGAGTTCACCGCCGCCCACCCGGGCCTCTTCCAGATGACCGGCTACGCGCACCACCCCTACGAGCTGGTGCGCTCGCCGACCAGCCGCCCCGACTACCCGGACGACTGGGTCACGACGGCCAACCTCGGCTCGCTGACCGACCAGCTGGAGCGGATCATGGCCCGCTACAAGGTCAAGCGCTCGACGGTGCCGCTCTACCTGACCGAGTACGGCTACCAGTCGAACCCGCCCGACACCGGGATCTCGGCGGTCTCGCTGAACAAGCAGGCGGCCTGGATCAACGAGGCCGAGTACATCGCCTGGCGCAACCGCTACGTGCGGACGCTGGCCCAGTTCCTGCTCTACGACGACGCCCCGGTGCCCGGCGAGACCGACCCGGACCAGAAGTGGAGCACCTTCCAGACCGGGCTCCGGTTCGGGCCCGGCTCGGGCCGCGACGGCAAGGCCAAGCCGGCCTACGACGCCTACCGGTTGCCCTTCTTCCTGCCCAAGCGGACGGCCGCCCGCAACGGCAACCTGAAGGTCTGGGGCCGCGTGCGGCCCGGCGGCGGCAGCGGCCCGCGCGACGTCGAGCTGCAGCTGCGCGACGCGAAGGGCCGCTACAAGCGCTTCAAGCAGTTCAAGACCAGCAAGTACGGCTTCGTCAACAAGACGGTCCGGGTCCGCCGGGCGAGCGCCCTGCGGCTGGCCTGGAAGAGCGGCTCGAAGACGTACTACAGCCGCGGCGTCTCGTTCCGGGTCCGCTAGCCGGCGGGCCCGGCCCAGCCCTAGGGCATCAGGCTGGCGAGCTGCGGCGCGGGCGCGTCGCGGTCGACCAGCGTCGGGTCGAGCGGCCCGGCGCCGCGGCCCTCGACGACCCGCTCCAGCAGCCGCTCGTAGCGGTCGGTGACGGCGTCCCACGAGTACGCCTTCGCGCGCTCGATCGCCGCCAGCCGCAGTGCCGCCACCCGCTCCGGGTCGCGCAGCAGCGCCTCCAGCTCGCGGGCCAGCGCCGGGGCGCCCTCGCCGCCGCTGAAGGTCGCGCCGGCGCCGCCGATCGTCTCGACGTTGGGGGCGTGGTCGTTGACCAGCACCGCGGCGCCCGAGGCCAGCGCCTCGAGGATCACCGGATGGGTGCCGCCGACCTCGGTCGGCATCACCGACAGGTAGCTGTTCTTCTGCAGCTCCCAGTAGCCGCGGCCGAAGACGTAGCCCGGGAAGAGCACCCGCGGGTCGGCGCCGCGGTGGACGCCGCGGATGTACTCGTGGGCGTAGGGCGCGCCGCCGACGATCACGAGCTTCTTGCCCTTCGTGACCTCGTACGGGATCCGACTGAAGGCGTCGACCAGCATGTGCGGGTTGTTCTCCGGCTCCAGCCGGCCGACGAAGAGGATGTACTCGCGCGGCTCCAGGCCCAGCTCGTCAAGCGCGTCGACGGTCGTGTAGCCCGGGTCCTCGACGCCGTAGGGGATCACGTCGATCCGCTGGCCGTAGCGCTTGGCGAAGACGTCGGCGACCGCGTCGCTGTCGGTCAGGGCGATGTCGGCCCAGCGGGGCGCGTTGCGCTCGGCGAAGCGCAGGTAGGCCTTGGCCGCCGCCGGCCACTTCGAGCGGTCGGAGTCGAGGCCGTCGACGTTGATGACCGTCGGCAGCCCGGCCGCCCGGGTCAGGCGCGTGATCGGGCTGTTGCCGGCGATGAAGAAGAGCGCGACGTCCGGCTTCAGCCGCCGCACGCAGTGCTCGGCCGAGAGGTAGGTGTGGACGAACGTGTCGAGGTACTTGTTGCGGATCGTCGGCAGGTGGACGAGCCGCGCCCCGGCGTGCTCGCGCAGATCCGGGTCGACGACGTGTGGTCGGCAGTAGACGGTGACCTCGTGGCCGCGCTCGACCAGCCGCCCGGCCAGGTGCTCGGCCGCGGTCTCGAAGCCGCTGTAGGCGGCCGGGATGCCGCGGGTGCCCAGGATCGCGATCTTCATCGGAGAGGTCGACGGACCCCGTGCCCCGCGGGTTCCGTGAACGGCGAGCGTACCGGAGCGCGGGTCGCGGGTGCGCCCGCGGCGTCAGCGACCGGCCCGCCGCCGGACCGCCAGCCGGTAGGCCTCGACGTGCGCCCGCGCCGCCGCCGACCAGCTGCGGGCGCCGGCCACCCGCCGCCCGGCCTGGGCCAGCCGCTCGCGCAGCCGCGGCTCGGCCACGATCCGCTCGACCGCGTCGGCCAGCCCGTCGGGGTCGCGCGGCGGGAAGTAGGCGGCGGCGTCCTCGCAGGTCTCGGTGACGCCGGGAGCGCGGGCGGCGACCACCGGCACCCCGCGCGCCATCGCCTCCAGCGGGGTCAGGCCGACGCCCTCGTGGAGCGCCGGGTGGACGAGCGCCAAGGCCCCGTCCATCAGCGCCAGCAGCTGGTCGCGCTCGGGGGCGACGGCGATCCGCTCGCCGCCCGCGGGGGCGCCGGCGATCCGTCCCGCCAGCACCAGGTCGGGGGCCGCGTCGCCCAGCCGCGCCGTCAGCGTGCGGTGGGCGGCCCGCAGCGTCGGCAGGTCCTTGCGCGGCTCGTCGTCGCCGACGTAGAGCAGGTAGGGCCGGGTCAGCGGCACCGATGGCCCGCGCTCGGTGGCGCCAGAGCGGATCTCGCGCGCGTGCCACTGGCCGGGGCCGTGGGGGGCCACCACCACCCGGTCGGCCGGGACCTGCCAGCGCTCGCGGACGTCGAGCGCGGTGGTCTGGGAGACGGCGATCACCGCGTCGGCGCGCAGCGCGGCCCGCCGGTGGGTGACCGAGGCCCAGCGCGCGAACCGTGGGTCGAAGCACTCCGGCAGCAGCTCGAAGGCGAGGTCGTGGACGGTCGTCACCTGGGCGATGCCGGCCGGCGCACCGGGCCCGCGACCGGCGATCCGGGGGCTGAAGGCGGGCAGCGGGTGGTGGACGACGTCGACCCGGTGGCGGGCGGCCAGCGCCGGCAGCCGCAGGTGCAGCCAGCGCTGGTCGTGGGCCAGGTTGCGGACGCTGCCGAGGCCGCCGCCGGCCGGCGGCGGGCGGTGCTCGTCGCCGAGCGCGACGACGTCGACGTCCTGCTCGGCGAGGGCCGCGAGCAGCTGCTCCACGTAGACGGCGGTCCCGGATGCGCCCCGCAGCGCGTAGCTGGTGTCGACGAGGATCCTCACGAGCGCCGCTGCCGCGACAGGCTACCCGGGCTCGGCCCGTCGGGCGGTCCGTCACACGTCACCCACCCGGAGACCGCGCGCTCATCTAGCCTTCGGCCCGATGCGGTCGCTCCTGGTGGTGCACGCGGTGGACCGGCCGGGCGGGGCCGAGCTGGCGCTGCTGCGGGCCGCCCCGCTGCTGGCCGAGCGCGGCTGGCGGATGACGATGACCGGCCCGACCGGCCGGCGGCCGGCCGAGGCGCCGGACGACGTGGTCTGGCGCCAGCAGCCGGTCGGCGGGCTCGGGCGCGGTCAGGGACTCGGCGCGGTGCTGGCCTTCCGGGCCTTCCGGGCGCTCGCCGCGCAGCACGACGTCGTCTACCTGAACGGGACGGTGCCGGCGCGGCTGCTGCCGGCGCTGCAGCCGCCCGGCGGGCGCGGCGGCGGACGGATCGCGGCCCGGACCGCGATCCACGTCCACGACATGACCCGCCGCGTGCCGCGCTTCTGGGGCGGCGCCGACGTGCTGCTGGCCGACTCGCGGGCCTGCGCCCACCCGGTCGGGCAGCGGCTCGGCCGCGACGTCGTCGTGACCGGCTGCCCGGTCGACCTCGACCCGCCGGCGGTCGCCGCCCCGTGGACGGTCGACGACCGGCCGGTGATCGCCTTCGTCGGCCGGATCGAGCCGCGCAAGGGCCCGCTCGACCTGATCGCCGCCGCCGAGGGGATCCGGGTCGCGGTGCCGCGGGCGCGGATCGTGATCGTCGGCGAGGACTCCTACGACGCCGACCCCCACCACGCCCGGCTGGTCGACCGCCGGGCCGACGCGGCCGGGGTCGAGCGCTGGCCGTGGCAGACCGGCGGGCCGGGGCTGCTGCGCCACGTCGACGTGCTGGTGGTGCCGTCGCACCGCGAGCCGTTCGGGACGATCGCCGCCGAGGCCCAGGCGGTCGGGGTCCCGGTCGTCGCGTCGGCGGTCGACGGGCTGGTCGAGGTGGTCCAGGACGGCGTCACCGGGCGGCTGGTGCCGCCCGGCGATCCGGCGGCGCTGGCCCACGGGGCGGTCTGGGCGCTGCGCGAGCGGACGCTGCTGGCCGACGGCTGCCGCCAGGCGGCGCGGGCCTGGGCGCTCGACGCCTTCGCCGACCGGGTCGACGCCGCGCTGCGCGGCCACCGCGGTCCGGCCGACGGCGACCGCTCGGCGACGACCGCCGCCACCCGCGCCGCGGCCGACGACGGTCGCGGGAAGCGATGAAGGTCGCCCTCGACACGCGCGCGACGGCCGACGTCCGCGGGATCGGGCGCTACGTCCGCTGCCTGCGCGACGCGCTCCAGGAGACGGCCGAGGGCGACGAGGTGGTCGAGCGGCGGCGGCCGATCGGCTGCGACCTGTTCCACAGCCCGTGGCTCGACGGCGTGCTGCTGCATCCCGGCAAGCCGCAGGTGGCGACCCTCCACGACCTGGTGCCGCTGAAGCGCCGCCGCGAGTACCTGCGGACCGGCGTCCGCTTCCGGCTCCGCTATCTGGCCGTCCAGCGGGCCGACCGGATCGTCGTCCCGACCGCCGCGGTCGCCGCTGACGTCGAGCGGCTGCTCGAGGTCCCCGTCGCGCGGCTGCGGGTGATCCACGAGGCCCCCGCGCCGCACTTCGCCCCCGCCGCCGACGACGCGATCGGCGAGCTGCGGGAGCGGCTGGCGCTGCCCGAGCGGTTCCTGCTCTGGGTCGGCGGGATGCGCCACCCCGATCCCCGCAAGCGGCTGGACGAGCTGGCCGCCGCCCCGCGGACGCTGCCGCTGGTGCTGGCCGGACCGGCCGGGCCGTGGGCCCACGAGCTGCCCGACGTGCAGCTGACCGGCGAGCTCAGCGACGGCGACCTGGCGACGCTCTACTCGGCCGCCCACGCGCTGGTGCTGCCCTCCGACGACGAGGGCTTCGGCCTGACGCCGGTCGAGGCGCTGGCCTGCGGCTGCCCGGTGGCCTGCAGCGACGTGCCGGCGCTGCGCGAGGTGCTCGACGGGCGGGCCGCGTTCGCTCCGTCGGACGACGTCGCCGGCCTGGTCGCGCTGGCCGAGGGGCTGGAGCGCCCCGCCCCCGCGCCGCCGGCGTGGAGCTGGACCGACGCCGCCCGCGCCACCTGGGCCGTCTACCGCGAGCTGGCCTAGGCGTCCGGGGTCGATCGCGCGGGCGACCCGGGGTCGCTCCCGCGGAGGACCGACGATCGTCCGCGCCGGGCCGCGGATCGGCCGACCGGCGGACGCGACCGCGGCTCTCGCGACCTAGCGTGGGCGGCCATGCGCTCCCCCCGCTCCGTGATCCCCCTCGCCCTGGCCGCCGCGATCGTCGCGATACCCGCCGCGCCGGCCGCGGCGCGCGAGGGCGGCAAGCCGAAGAAGATCAAGCCCTGCGTCGAGCGGAAGAAGCCGGTCAAGGGCAAGAAGAAGAAGCGGCGGGTCTGCGGCGACGTCCGCGCGGTCGCGCTGCCGCGCCGCTGGCAGGTGGTCGCCGTCGACGTCGTCGGCACCACCACCGCCCGCGACGAGAGCGAGGACTTCGACTTCCGGATGCGGGGCACGACCACGATCCGCTCCAACGGCAGCGACAAGAGCGGGCGCTTCCAGCAGCCGGAGAAGGGGGTCGCCGTCGCGACGCTGTCGCCGGTCCGGACCGCGATCACCAGCCGCGCCACCTGGTCGGACGAGCAGGCGGGGATCTACGACTGCGACCGCCCCTGGCCCGCCGGCTCGCTGCCGACGATCCTCAACACGGTCGTCGTGCCGTCGCACCAGACCAAGGGCGCGCTGATCTTCCGCTGGAGCTTCCTGCCCTCCGGCTGGAGCCCGTCGTGCGTCCGCCACGACGGCGCCAGCCTGCCGGCGCCGAGCCCGCCGCCGGCGCCCTCCGACCTGGGGACCGCCTCGTACCCCGCCAGCGCCTTCCGCGACGCGCCCCGCAAGGCGTCGATCGACCTGGTCGTCGACCAGCGCCGCCGCTGGTCGGACGGCACGATCCGGGTCACCCAGACCTGGCGCGGGAAGGTCGAGCTGCGACCCATCGGCGGGCGCTGACCGTCAGGCCGCCAGCGCCCGCCGGTTGCGCAGGTGGTGGCGGCGGGCGTGGACCAGCGCCTCGTCGATCGTCGGCAGCAGGTGGTTGGCGTGGGCCAGCTGGTCGAGCACGCCGACCCGCTCCAGCAGCCCGCGGTGCTCGGGCCGCAGCGAGGCCAGCAGCACGGTCACGCCCTGCCGCTGGAGGTGATCGATCAGGTCGGCGAGCGCCATCGCCCCCGTGCTGTCGATCACCCGCAGGCCGCCCATCCGCAGGATCACCACCTCGACGTCGGCGACCGCGGTCAGCTCGAGCAGGAACCGCTGGGCGGCCCCGAAGAAGAGCGCCCCGTCGAGCCGGTAGGCGACGATGTGCTCCTCGATCAGCGCGTGCTCCAGCGTCGCGTCGACGTCGACCGGGCCGAGGTCGTCCCGCTCGAAGGCGGCACTGGCCGCGACCGACCGCAGCGCCAGCAGCGCGGCCAGGGCGACCCCGATCCCGACCGCGACGACCAGGTCGAAGGCGACGGTCGCGGCGGCGGTCAGGAGCAGCAGCAGCGCGTCCTCGCGGGTCGAGCGCAGCAGCCGCCCGACGGTGCCCGTCTCGACCATCCGGGTGGCGGTCACGAGCAGGACGCCGGCGAGCGCGGCGATCGGCACCCGCTCCAGCAGCGGCGCGAGCAGCAGCACGACGGCGACCAGGGTCAGGCCGTGGACGATCGTCGCCGCGCGGGTGCGGGCGCCGGCGCGGACGTTGACCGCGGTGCGGGCGATCGCGCCGGTGGCCGGCATCCCGCCGACGAAGGCGACGGCGACGTTGGCCAGCCCCTGGCCGACCAGCTCGCGGTCGGGGTCATGGGCCTCGCCGTCGGCCATCCCGTCCGCGACCCGGGCCGACAGCAGGCTCTCGACCGCGCCGAGCGCCGCGACGGCCAGCGCGGCGGTCACCAGGTCGCCGAGCCGGTCGCCGTCGATCTGCGGCAGCGACGGCGTCGGCAGGCCGGCGGGGATCGCGCCGATCCGCGTGACCGACAGCCCGGCCAGCTCGGCGACGACCGTCGCCACGGCCACCGCCAGCAGCGAGGCGGGCAGCGCCCGGTGCAGGCGCGGGGCCGCGACCATCACCGCGGCGACGACGGCCACGACCGCCAGCGCGCTCCAGTGGCCACCGCCCCAGTCGACGACGGCGCGAACGGCGACCGCGGCGGTGTTCTCGCCCTCCGGCTTCGGCACGCCGAGCGCGGCCGGTACCTGCTGGAGCCCGATCAAGAGCGCGATCCCGACGGTGAAGCCCTCGACCACCGGCCACGGCAGGACGGCGGCGTAGCGGCCCAGCCGCAGCGCGCCCGCGAGCACCAGCAGGCCGCCGGCCAGCAGCGCGACCGCGGCCACGCCGGCCGGCCCGAGGGTGGCGACGACCGGCACCAGCACGACGGTCATCGCGCCGGTCGGGCCGCTGACCTGGACGTGCGAGCCGCCGAAGACGCCGGCGACGATCCCCGCCACGATCGCGGTCACCAGTCCGGCCTGGGCGCCGAGGCCGGAGGTGACGGCGAACCCGAGCGCCAGCGGCAGCGCGACGACGGCGACCGTGATCCCGGCCACCAGGTCGATCCGCCAGCTGCGCCGGAGGCCGGCGTAGTCGCCGCGGCCGGGCAGCAGCGAGCGGCGGCGGGCGGCGCTCAGTTCCACGACCGTCCACGGTCGTGGCGGTAGCGCTCCCAGGCGTCCCGCAGCACGGTCGTCGCGGCGTCCGGAGCCAGCCGCAGGACGGGGTCCAGGTCGTCCGGCTCCAGCAGCTCCAGCAGCCGTTGGGCGGCGGTCCGGGCGCGGGCGGGATCGCGCCCGAGGTCGGCGATCAGCCGCGCGACCACCGGGTCGGCAGCACCATGAGCTGATGATTCCATGATCTTCAAAGATCTTAAGATAAGAAGGAAGCGTTGGTATCGTGACCCCCGACCGCATGCCCGACCTCCCCCCGCAGCCGCCCGGCGAGCCGGCGCCGATCTACCGCCTGAAGGCCGAGTTCTTCCGCCTGCTCGGCCATCCCGCCCGGGTCCGGATCCTCGAGCTGCTGCGCGACGGCGAGCGCTCGGTCGGCGAGCTGCAGGCCGCGCTCGGGCTCGACTCCAGCGGCACCTCCCAGCACCTGACCGCGATGCACCGCCAGGGCGTCCTCGAACGGCGGCGGGCGGGGACCAGCGTCTTCTACCGCGTCAAGGACCCGCGGATCTTCCAGCTGCTGGAGATCGCCAAGCAGCTGCTGACCGCCCGCCTGGAGGAGACCCGCGACCTGCTCGGCGACCTCGCCGGGGTGGTCTACGACGGGTCCGGCCGGCAGCCGTAGCCGGCCCGCGGGCCGGGCGCGGCCCTTACCCCGCCCGCAGGTCCTTCGCCAGCCGGCCCATCCCCAGCGCCTCGGCCGCCGCGGCGCCGCCGGCGCGGTCGGTCGGAGCGTCGGGCACCGGCTCGACCGGCGCCTCGATCAGCCGCGCCACCTCGCGGTCGCGGCGAACCTCGGCGGCGTGCTCGCAGAGCGCTCCCGCCAGCCGCGGGGTCAGGCCGTCGCCGAGCTGCGGCATCGGACCCGGCTCGCCGTCGGGGCCGTCGGCGCCGGCCGCGCGCAGCACGCCCTCCAGGTCGCCGTGGGCGGCCAGCAGCCGGGCCGCGGTCTTGGCCCCGATCCCGGGCGCGCCGGGGATCCCGTCCGACTGGTCGCCGCGGAGCGCGATCAGGTCGGTCACCTGGTCGGGGCGGACGCCGAGCATCTCGCGCACGCCCGGCTCGTCGACCGTCACCAGGCCGGGCCCGCGGCCGGCCGGGCGGCGCACGATCACGTGCTCGTCGACGCAGGCCAGCAGGTCGCGGTCGCCGGTGACGATGATCGAGCGCTGGCCGGCCGCCGACCGCTGGCGCGCGACCGTGGCCAGGACGTCGTCGGCCTCCAGCTCGCCGCCGTCGCGGACCGCCCAGCCGAACGCCCGGCAGAGGTCCGGCGCCTGCTCCCAGCGGTGCCGCAGCGCGTCCGGCATCGGCTCGCGGTGGGCGTGGTAGGCGGGCAGCAGCGCGGTCCGGTGCGGCGCGTCCTCCGAGCCGATCGCGCAGCAGACGCCGGCCGGCTCGTGCTCGGCGATCTCGGCCAGGATCGCCCGCACGGTGCCGAGCAGGGCGCCGATCGGCTCACCGTCGGCGCCCTTGATGCTCGACGGCAGCGCGAAGTGCGCGCGGTAGAGCATCCACGGCAGGTCGAAGAGCAGCAGCGGCGCGGTCACGCCGCCAGGCTACTCACCGGCGACCACGGGAGACGACGATCGTCACCGCCTTGGTGGTCTTCTTGCCGGCCCCCGGCGAGAGCTTCACGACCCGGCCCTTGCGCGTGCGCGAGGCGGCCCGGCGGGTCTTGCCGACCTTGCAGCCCGCCTTCTTCAGCCGCTTGCGGGCGCTGGTCACCGTCGAGCCGGCCTTCACCTTCGGCACCGTGCAGCGCTTGGCCGAGCCGCCGCTGCCGCCGTCGCCGGAGGGGCCGCCGTTGCCGCCGCCGCTGCCGCGCTCGACCGTCTCGCAGTTGCTGAGGACGTCGATCGGGTCGGCGATCACGCGGTCGTTGCCGTTGCCGCAGTCGATGCTGTCGCGCTCGCCGTCGCGGGCGTCGATCACGTCGTTGCCGTACTGGCCGCGGCACTCGGCGAAGTTGCACGATCCCGGGCCGGCGTCGGCCAGCACCGTGTCCTGCCCCGGCCCCGGGACGATCCGGTCATCGCCGTTGCCGGCCTCGATCGAGTCGTTGCCCGCGCCGCCCTCGATCACGTCGTCGTAGTCGAACGACCGCAGCCGATCCGGGCCGGGGCTGCCGATCAGCGTG
This sequence comes from Patulibacter defluvii, assembly GCF_034096925.1. NCBI lineage: Bacteria > Bacillati > Actinomycetota > Thermoleophilia > Solirubrobacterales > Patulibacteraceae > Patulibacter > Patulibacter defluvii. The sequence continues at coordinate 181,578 of NZ_JAWZSQ010000006.1, read as the reverse complement.
GTGCCGCCGGCACCGGTGCCGTTGACGTCGAAGACCACCGGGTCGCGGCCGGCCACCAGCCGCGCCACCTGGCGGGTGACGATCCGCTCGACCCCGATCACGTTGTCGCGCTCGTTCGGGCGGCCGTCGTCGGCGTTGCCGTCGATCGTGACCGCGATCGGCAGCGTCGGGCCGTTGCTGTCGAACCAGTCCTGGGTGATCGAATCGACGCCGGGGCCGCCGTCGAGCAGGTCGCTGCTGAGGAAGCGGCCGCCGGCCAGGTCGTCGTCGCCGGCGTCGCCGTGGACCTGGTCGTCGCCGCCGCTGCCGTCGAGCTCGTCGTCGCCCCCGCCCCCGTGCAGCACGTCGGGGCCGGCGCCGCCCTCGAGCGCGTCGTTGCCGTCGCCGCCGTTCAGCGCCACCGCCCGGTCGCCCGTCGGCCCGGTCAGCTTGTCGTTGCCGGGGCCGCCGTCGATCGTCAGCGGACCGCCGACCGGGATCTGCTCGCCGACCGCGACCACGTCGTCGCCGTCACCGGTCTCGATCTGGATCCCGGAGAGCCCGGCCGCCTTGCAGCTGACGAAGTACCAGCCCATCGCCGACGTCTCGCTGCAGGTCAGCCCGTCGCCGACGGTCGGCGGCACGACGTCGCTGAACTCGATCGCCTGCTCGTCGAAGGCGTCGCCGCGGACGGCGACGTGGTTGGCCTCGCCGGGACCGGCACGGAGGACGATCGTCGAGCCGTCGCGGACGACCTGCGCGGCGCCGGCCGAGGCGGTCGGCAGCAGCGCGCCAGCGAGCACGGCGATCGGGAGGAGCAGCGAGGATCGGCGCATGGCCGGCCACGCTAGGTCGCGACCGGGGCGATCGCGTCGGCCGCGCGGGCCATCCTGCGCGGCGACCGGAGGAGCGGTGGTCCTCCCCGTTGCCGACGCGGCGTCCTCCGCGCGGGGGACCGGCGGCTCCGCGGCTCAGGCCACGCGCTCGAGCCGGTCCATCTGCAGCAGGTGCTGGTGGGACGGGCAGTACGGCGTGCCGCCGACCGGCTCGCGCCGGCAGGGGGTGCTGCTGCGGGTGGTCGCCTGGCAGGTCGGCCGGGTCCCGGCCAGCGCGTGGGCCAGCTCGGGCCGCTGCCGCAGCTCCTCGGCCAACGGCGCCAGGTCGCGCTCCAGCGTCTGCCAGAGCCGGGCCTGGACGGTCATCGGGTAGAGCGTGCGGACGTCCTGGAAGAGCGACCGGGCGGGGTTCGCGAACAGCGACGGATCCGTGACCAGCCGTTCGATCGTGGCCTCGCACGAGGACAGGATCCGCTGTCGTGCCGCAGGCGATCCCCCCGCGGGGAGGCTGCGGACGAGGTCCCGGTAGAGCGCGCGACTGAGGTGGTGATACATGGGGTCATGAGGACGCTAGCCCCGCTCGCCCCGGGGTCTCCAGCGATCCTCATGCAACCCTCATGGCCGCCGCGGGGGCGACCGGCGGGTGCTTCAGGCCGTCGGCTGCGGCTGGCCGTCGCCGGGCAGGTCGCCGGCGGGCGGCGGCGGACCGGGCGGCAGCATCCCGAACGGGGGCCGGCCGGCGGTGCCGCGGCGGCGGGCGGCATCGCGGCGGCGGCCCTGGACCCAGCGGCGCCGGCGGCGGGCGCCCGGCAGCTTGCGGAAGGCGTCCAGGTAGGCGCGCCAGAGGAACGGCTCGCGGACCAGCGTCCAGCCGAGCGCCGCGATCTCGTAGCCGACGATGAACGGCGCGTGGCGCAGGAAGCCGCCGCAGGTCTCGTTCTTGACCACCATCAGCAACCGGTTGGTGAACTGCAGCCGGCGGTGGGCGCGGTCGACGCGGCCGCGGGTCGAGGGGCTGTAGAAGCGCTTGTGCCAGGCGATCGCGCGCGGCTCGTAGCGGGCCTCCCAGCCGAACAGCTGGGCCCGCCAGGCGAGGTCGGCGTCGGTCGCCCACAGGCCCATGTCCTCGTCGAGCACCTCGAGCCCGAAGGCGCAGTCCTCGAGCGTCGCCCGCCGGTAGAGGACGCAGGCCCCGTCGCCGCCGAAGACCGGGCCGGTCCGCGAGTAGCGGGACGGCGGCTCGCCGTGGCCGACCAGCGTGTTCTTGCGCCGGCGGTCGATCGTCATCCCGGCGGCGTCCAGCTCCTCGGTCCGCTGCTCGGGCTCCATCCCGGTCGCGCGCAGCAGCCGCGGGACGATCGCCCCCAGGGCCGGATTGTGCAGGTGTGGTCGCAGCGCGTCGAGGAAGCCCTCGGAGAGCACGCAGTCGGCGTTGCACCAGAGCACCCAGTCGCCCCCGCAGGCGGCGATCCCGGCGTTCATCGCCGCCGCGTAACCGCGCCGCCGGGTCAGCCGCAGCCGCCGGGCCCCGTAGCGCTCGCACAGCTCGGGGGTGGCGTCGGTGCAGGCGTTGTCGATCACCACGACCTCGTCGGCGCCCTGGGCGCAGGCCGCGGGCAGCGAGTGCCGCAGCAGGCGGGCCTCGTTCACCGACAGGATCAGGATCGTGATGCGACTCACGGGACCACGGAACGGTAGACGTCCAGCGTACGCGCGGCGGTCCGGTCCCAGCTGAAGCTCGATGCGCGCTTCAGGCCTGCGGCGGCCAGCGCGTCGCGGCGGCCGAGCGCGTCGTGCAGGCCGCGGACGATGTCCGCCACGTCGGTCGGGTCGAACAGCTCGGCCGCCCCGCCGGCCGTCTCGCGCAGGGAGGGGATGTCGCTGCAGGCCACCGGCACGCCGCGCGCCATCGCCTCCAGCAGCACCAGCCCGAAGCCCTCGAAGAGCGACGGGTGGACCAGCAGGTCGGCCCCGCGCAGCAGCGCGTCCAGCTCGCCGTCGGGCAGGTAGCCGGGCAGCTCGGCCCCGCGCGCCCGCAGCCGCCGGCCCAGCTCGGTGCCCTCGGCGCCGGTGCCGACCAGCACCAGCCGCTGCTCGAGCCCGCTGCGCTCCCAGGCGACCAGCAGCCGGCCGAGGTTCTTCTTCGCCCGCAGGTCGCCGATCGCCAGCAGGTAGGGCCGCTCGTCGCCGTCGCCGGTCGCGGTCTCGTCCGGCGAACCCTGGGCCAGCGAGGGCGCGTTGGGGACCACGTGGATCCGCGCCGGATCGGTGCCGTAGCGCTCGCAGACGTCGTCGGCGGTCGCCTGCGAGACGCAGATCACCGCCTCGGCGCTGGCCACGGCGCGGCGGGTGACGGTGCGGTACTTCCAGCCGGTGCGGGGCGCGAAGTCGTCGCGGTGGACCTCGAAGGCGAGGTCGTGGACGGTCACCACGCCCGGGCAGGGACGCACGAGCGGCAGGAAGCAGTTCGGCGCGTGCAGCAGGTCGGGCGGGTCGAGCGCCAGCCGCGCCGGCCAACCGACCTGCTCCCAGGCCAGCTCCGGCAGCCGCCCGCCGCCGCCGTGGGCGCCGATCGCGACGTCGTCGCGGCGCCGCAGGGCGGCCAGCAGCTCCGCCGCGTAGCGGCCCCAGCCGCGCCGCTCGGCCTGACGGGCGTCGCGGGCGTCGAAGGCCACGCGCAGGGTCACGACACGCTCCACAAGCCATCGATCCTACGGACCGGCAGGTGGCGGGCGGACTCCGGGCGGGTGGCGGGGATGTGCCCGGATCACGGGCGCCCGGCCGCCGGGACCACTACGATGACCCTCGTCCACTTGGTCCCTGGACCCGTTCCGGCCTCCGCGCCGGCCCCGTCGCATGCCACCTACGACTGCGTCCACCGCTCCCGGTACCGGCACCGTCCGGATCTTCGACATCGCGATCGAGCTCGACACGCCCGCGGCGATGCTCGACCGGATCGCGTCGTGGGTCGCGGAGCGGGCCGTCGCCGCCCCCGACACCCCCGCGCGGCGGGTGATGTACGCCAACGCGCACGTGCTCAACCAGAGCTACGCGGTGCCGGAGCTGCGCGACACGCTGCGGGCGGCCGACCTCGTCTACTGCGACGGCTACGGGGTCCGGCTGGCGGCGCGGCTGATGCAGCTGGAGTCGCCGCACCGGATGACCGGGGCCGACTGGATCTGGGACCTGGCCGCCCTCTGCGAGCGGCGCGACCTGTCGCTCTACCTGCTGGGCTCGGAGCCGGACATCGCCCGCCAGGCCGCCGACCGGCTGCAGGCCCGCCACCCGCAGCTGCGGATCGCCGGCACCCACCACGGCTACTTCGATCCCGACAGCCCCCACGGCGAGCGGGTGCTGGAGGACATCGAGCAGAGCCAGCCGGACATCGTCCTGGTCGGGATGGGCAGCCCGAAGCAGGAGCTGTGGGTCGAGCACGTCGCCGACCGGGTCTCGACCTCGGTGCTGTGGACGGTCGGGGCGCTCTTCGACTACGTCTCCGGCCTGGTCCCGCGGGCGCCGTCGTGGATGGCCGACAACGGCTGGGAGTGGGTCTTCCGGCTGGCGGTCGAGCCGCGGCGGATGTGGAAGCGCTACCTGCTCGGCAACCCGGCCTTCCTGGTCCGGATCGCCGACGAGACGCACCGGCTGCACCAGGCGCCGCCGCCGCTGCCGCCGACGCCGGTCCGCTAGCGCCTAGCGCCGCATCCCCCGCAGCACCAGCTCGGCCAGCCGGTGGGCCGCCCGCGGGCCGATCCCGCCCAGCTCACGGACCGCGCAGAAGACCAGCCGCAGGTCCTCGTGCGAGGCGTCGTCGCGGACGTGGCCGGCGGCGCGGGCTCGCTCGACCATCAGCCGCAGCGCCTCGGTCGCCCCGATCCGGGCCGCGCGGACGGCCTCGCTGGCGAAGGCCGCCTCGTTCCAGGCGGTCTGGGAGAGGGCGTCGCCGCGGCAGTCGTCGACGGTCTGGTGGGTGGCGAGGGTCATCGCCGCCCACGGGTCGTCCTCGTCGAGCGTGGCCAGGAACCGCTCGCGGAGGATCGAGGAGCGGTCGATCACGAGCGTGGCGATCAGCTCGTCCTTGGTGCCGACCTGGCGGTAGATGCTGCCGACGCCGATCCCGAGCGCGTCGGCGAGGGCCGGCATCGGCACGTCGGTCCCGTCCCGGGCGAACAGCTCGTCGGCGACCGCCAGCGTCCGCGCCTGCTTCTCGGGGCCGCTCAGCGACGACCAGGGTGGCACCGGAACAGCCATTCCGCTAGCCTACCGGACACCCTCACCGGAACGGGCGTTCCGCTCGTCTCGACCCAGGAGAGACCGCACGATGGCTCCGCTCAGGTCCCGCACCGTCACCCACGGCCGCAACATGGCCGGCGCTCGCGCGCTGCTGCGCGCCGCCGGCGTCGACGGCCGCGACCTCGGCCGCAAGCCGATCGTCGCCGTCGCCAACTCCTACACCCAGTTCGTCCCCGGCCACACCCACCTGAAGCCGGTCGGCGAGATCGTCTCCGAGGCGGTCGCGGCCGCCGGCGGCATCCCCCGCGAGTTCAACACGATCGCCGTCGACGACGGGATCGCGATGGGCCACGGCGGGATGCTCTACTCGCTGCCCTCGCGCGACCTGATCGCCGACAGTGTCGAGTACATGGTCCAGGCGCACTGCGCCGACGCCCTGGTCTGCATCTCGAACTGCGACAAGATCACGCCGGGGATGCTGAACGCCGCGCTGCGGCTGAACATCCCGACGGTCTTCGTCTCCGGCGGACCGATGGAGGGCGGCACCGCGACGCTCGTCGACGGCACCGTCCGCAAGCGGATCAACCTGGTGACCGCGATCGCCGACGCCGTCGCCGACGAGGTCTCCGACGAGGACATCGCGATCATCGAGGAGCACGCCTGCCCGACCTGCGGGTCGTGCTCGGGCATGTTCACCGCCAACTCGATGAACTGCCTGACCGAGGCGCTGGGCCTGTCGCTGCCCGGCAACGGCTCGACGCTGGCCACCCACACCGCCCGCAAGGCGCTCTACGAGGACGCCGGCCGGATGGCGGTCGAGCTCTGCACGCGGTTCTACGACCAGGACGACGCCTCGGTGCTGCCGCGGGCGATCGCCACCCGCGAGGCGTTCGAGAACGCGATGACGCTCGACGTCGCGATGGGCGGCTCGACCAACACGGTGCTGCACCTGCTGGCCGCCGCCCAGGAGGCGGAGCTGGCCTTCACGATGGCCGACATCGACGCGCTCTCGCGGCGGGTCCCGTGCCTCTGCAAGGTCGCGCCGAACGGGACCTTCCTGATGGAGGACGTCCACCGCGCGGGCGGGATCCCGGCGATCCTCGGCGAGCTGCAGCGGGCCGGCCTGCTGCACGAGGACGTCCACGCGGTCCACGCCCCGTCGCTGGAGCAGTGGCTGGCCGAGTGGGACGTGCGCGGGCCGAAGCCGAGCGAGCGGGCGGTCGACCTGTTCCACGCCGCGCCGGGCTGCAAGCGCTCGGCCGAGGCGTTCTCGCAGTCGGAGCGGTGGGAGTCGCTCGACCTCGACGCCGCCGAGGGCTGCATCCACGACCGCGAGCACGCCTACTCGGAGGACGGCGGCCTGGCGATCCTCTACGGCAACCTGGCCGAGCGCGGCTGCGTGGTGAAGACGGCCGGCGTCGACGAGTCGATCCTGGTCTTCCGCGGGCCGGCGGTGGTGGTCGAGTCGCAGGAGGACGCGGTCGACGCGATCCTCGGCGGCCGCGTGACCGAGGGCGACGTGGTGGTGATCCGCTACGAGGGCCCGCGCGGCGGTCCCGGGATGCAGGAGATGCTCTACCCGACCTCGTACCTGAAGGGCAAGGGGCTGGGCGCGGCCTGCGCGCTGATCACCGACGGGCGCTTCTCCGGCGGCACATCGGGCCTGTCGATCGGCCACGTCTCGCCGGAGGCGGCCTCGGGCGGCGCGATCGCCCTGGTCCAGGACGGCGACCCGATCGCGATCGACATCCCCAACCGCTCGATCTCGCTCGAGGTGAGCGACGACGAGCTGGCCGAGCGGCGGCGGGCGCTGGAGGCCGGCGGCGGCTACGCCCCGGTCGACCGCGAGCGCGTCGTCTCGCCGGCGCTGCGGGCCTACGCCGCGATGGCGACCTCGGCCGACACCGGCGCGATCCGCGACGTCGACGCGGTCGAGCGGGCGGTGGCGCTGGCCGCCCAGGCCGAGGTCGGCAGGGCGCCGGTGGCCTAGCGGTATAGGAGAAGGTATTCCGAGTGGTATAGATGCACCTATACCACTCGGTATAGCTCGACCAATACCGAGCCCTGGTAGCCTCGGACCGTGTCGCCCGTCGCGGACTACCCGTTCCGGCACGCCGGCCCGGTCCCGCCCGAGCGGATGATCGACCGCACGCGCGAGCTGCTGCTGCTCGGGCGGGCGGCCGGCGAGCGGACGCCGGTGCGGCTGGCCGCCCCTCGGCGCTACGGCAAGACGACGCTGCTCGCCGCCCACGCCCGGGCGCTGGAGCAGGCCGGCTGGCGCTGCGTGCGGGTCGACCTGGGCGGCGTCAGCGACGTGACCGGCGTCGCCCGCGCGCTGCTCCGCGCCTGGGCCGGCCAGCGCGACGAGGGGCCCGTCCGGCGGGTCCGGCGGCTGGCGGCGCGGATCGGGCTGGAGCTGTCGCTGGCCGGGCCGCGGATCCAGGTCGCCCCGGCGGCCACCGCCCGTCCCGCCGAGCAGCATCAGCTGCTGGAGGAGCTGCTCGACCTGCCCGAGCGGGTCGCCGCGGCCGACGACGGGTCGGTGCTGGTGGTCTTCGACGAGTTCCAGGACCTGCTGGTCGCCGATCCCCAGCTCGACGGCCGGGTGCGGGCCGCGATCCAGCACCACCTGCGCGTGGCCTACGTCTTCGCCGGCTCGGAGCCGTCGCTGCTGGCGCGGATGTTCGAGCGCCACGAGGCCCCGTTCTTCGGCCAGGCCGAGCCGCTGGGCCTGGCGCCGCTGCCGCTGGAGGAGACGATCGACGAGGTCGAGCGCCGCTTCGCCGAGCTCGACCTCGATCCCGGCGGCGCGGCCGCGGCCCTGGCCGAGGTCGCCGCCGGCCACCCGCAGCGGACGATGCTGCTCTGCCACCTGCTCGCCCGGCGGCTGCAGGACGGCGCCGCCGGCGAGGACGAGGAGGAGCTGGTCGACCTGGTCCTGGTCGACGCGCTCGAGCAGACGTCGGAGATCCACGCCGCCGCGCTCGCCGGCCTCTCGCGCAGCCAGCGGGTGGTGCTCGGCGAGATCGCCCACGGCCGCCCGCCGACCGCCCGCGACCTGGCCGACCGCCAGGGCGCGACCCGCGCCGCCTACCAGCAGGCCGCCGGCGCGCTGGTCGCCGCCGGGCAGCTGCTGGCCCGCGACGACGACGGCGGCTGGCGGATCATCGATCCGCTGCTGCGCCTGCGGCTCGCGCGCTAGAACCCCGGCAGCGTCGACGGGTTGCGGGTCAGCTGCCCGCGCGCGTTGCGGGCCCGCGCGGCCGCCGTCAGCGGGTGCGGCTGGACCAGCCGGTTCGACGCCGTCCGCGGCACGCTGCGGTCGGCGGCGGCCGGCACCCGCATCCGCCAGAGCCCGAACTGGGCGTTGACCACCACCGGCTTCCCGACCGCCCAGCGCGGGCGCGGGATCGGCTCGCCGGTGGCCAGGTCGCGCAGCAGGCCGAGCACGTAGTCGGCCCGCTTGCCCTGGGCCGCGACCGCGTAGGTGGTGTCGCTGGAGACCGGGTCGGTGGTGGCCAGCGGGTGGTCCTTGGCCAGGAAGAGCGTCGCCCACAGCTGGGTGCCCGAGGCCGGCAGGTCGATCAGCACCGACGAGCCGCGCGGGATCGCCCCGCTCCAGATCAGCAGGTCCTGCAGCTCGGGGGTGACGTTGACGCCGGTCTCGCGCAGCTCCCCGCGCGAGGCCGAGAGCGCCGGCACGCCCCAGGCCAGCAGCACCGCCACGCCGGCCGCGATCGCCCACGGCCGCCGGTCGCGGACCAGGGCCAGCGCGCCGCCGAGCGCCAGCGGCAGCAGGATCAGGGCGGTGAAGGTGACGTGCTTGTAGTCGACGTACTCGGCCGTCGAGCGCTGCCGCAGCAGGCCGTCGACCACCAGCAGCAGCAGCGCCAGCACCGCCCACGGCTTCCAGAACCGGCGGTCGGCCAGGGCAAGGCCGACGACGGCGACGACCGCCACCGCGACCGGCACCAGCCAGCTGCCGCTGTCGATCCCGAACGCCGCGCCGTGGTCGGGGAAGACGTTGACGTCGCCCTGCCAGAAGTCGCCGTCGCCGCTGAGGAACTGCGACAGGACCCCGGCCAGCTTGCCCAGGCCCCAGAGCGCCGAGAGCCCGAAGAAGACCAGTAGCAGCGGCCAGACCCGCCGCAGCCGCCGGCGCAGGCCCGCCGGCACGTGCGGCCGCCGACGGACGGCGACCGCCACCGCCAGCACGCCCAGCACCGTGTACGGCAGCGCCGTCGGGTACGCGATCAGGCCCATCAGGGTCAGCCCCAGGGCCAGCGCCCCCGCGCGGCCGTCCTCGTCCCGCAGCCAGGTCCACGCCAGCGCGACCGCGGTCACCAGCAGGAACATCCCCCAGACCTGGTTGTAGTAGGGGTGCAGGACGCTGTAGAGGGTCGCCGCCGAGCCGCCGACGGCCAGCGCCACCAGCCCCGCGGCCCAGCCCGGCAGGCGGAAGGCGATCGCCGCCAGCAGCCCGGCCCCGGCCGCCGTGGTCGCGGTCAGGACGGCGAGGAACGGGCCGAACATCTGGATCGGCCCGGTCAGGCCCAGCTCGGTCGCGGCGCCGAAGGGGTGGAAGATCGGGATCCGGCCCGCCCACGCCTCGGGCACCTTGTCGAGCGCGGTCGCGAGGTCGGTCTTCAGCGGGTAGGACTCCTGCAGGAACCAGACCACGCCGACCACCTGGTGGGCGTCGGGGTTGGTGCCGAAGACGGTCAGCAGGTGGGTCCAGATCACCGGCACCAGCGTCAGCAGCCCGGCGCCGGCCGCCCCGACCAGCAGCGCGGCGCTGCCCGGCCAGTCGGCGCGCGGTCCCGGGCGCCGCAGCGACCACAGCGCCAGCAGCCCGGTGACGACCAGGAAGAGCGCGGTCGCCGGCCGCGGCGGCAGGCCCAGCAGCGCCAGCACCGTCAGCCCGATCGTGGCCCCCGCCATTCCCAGCGGCAGCACCAGCACCGGCCACCAGCCGGCCAGGCCGTGGGGCGTCAGCCGCCGGGCCAGCGCCACCCCGGGCACGACCACGACCAGCGCGGCGGCGACGACGTAGCGGGCGGTCTGCCACAGCAACCGGCCGTCGAGCGAGACGTCGCGGCCGAGCAGCCCGTAGACCAGCACCGCCACCACCAGCGCGGCGAGCGCCGCCAGCGCCCACCACGGGGTGCGCGCCGGCGCCGGGGGCGCGGCGGCCGCGGCGGTCACGGGAGCCTCGACGGAGTGCACGCGCTCAGGGTAGGGGGCGCGGCCGGGGACCGGCGGAGCGCTCGGCCCCGCCCGCCCCCGGCCGCGCCCCTCACGGCGCCTCCGGCGAGCCCGTGATCGGCGGCGCCGGCGCCGGCGGCCCGACGTTCAGCCCACGGATCGTCGGTCCGTAGATCCGGCCCTGCAGCGGCGCCCAGGCCCCGTCGGCGAAGAACCGGCCGGAGACCTTCGACCCGCCCGCCTGCTCGGGGATCAGGTTCTCCGGCAGGAAGCTCAGGTTGACCACCTGGAAGAGCGGCCCACCCGCCCACCGCCGGTCGGCCCGCCACGGCGCCACCAGCGCGTCGGTGAACCGCCGCGGCCGCCGCAGCCGCCGCTCGACGTCGCCGGCATCGGTCCCGTCGCGCAGCCCCTCGTCCAGCGCCAGCCCGGCCACGTAGCCGCGGAGGCCGGCGATCGACGGCCGCTCGCCCGGGAACAGCAGCGGGATCACGTTGGCGTAGGCCTCGGCGTCCTGCGAGCCGAGCTGCAGCTCGCTGGCCGAGATGATCGCGCCGGCGCGGGCGAGCGCGCCGCTGTCGACCTCGAACCGCTCGTCGAACAGCGGGCTGGTCGCCACGATCGCGTCGTAGGGGAACCGCGGCTGGTCGCGGCCGAGCCGCCGCAGAGCCGCCGCCAGCCTCCGCCGATCGCCGTCGACGACGGTCACCAGCTGGTGCGCGGCGTCGATCGCGCGGGCGAACCGGCGCGGATCGGCGATCGCCGACGGCGGCTCCACCACCACCCGCAGCGGGGTCCCGGCGACGGCCTCGCGGAGCCCGGCGATCCGGGCGTCGGAGGCCACCGAGCGGCCGCTGCGGAGGACGGTGATCCGCGGCACCGCGCTCGGCCGCGAGCTCAGGCCCTGCTCGGCGACGAAGCGGCCGATCGCCACCCCCTCGGCGCGCGGGTCGCCGCCGGTCCGGAAGACCCGGCGGCCACGGACCAGCGGCACCGACGGCTCGCCGACCACCGTCACCCGGTCACCGGCCGCCCGGACCGCCGCCTCCGCGCCGTCGCCGCAGGGCGCCAGCAGCGCCACCGCGTCGCCGGCCGCGCGGACCGCCGCGGCCGCCCGCGCGGGATCGCCACCGTCGTCGACCGTCCGCAGCACCAGCTTGCGGCCGCCGTCGACCCCACCCTTCGCGTTCAGCCGCCCGACCGCCAGCGACGCGCCCTGGGCGTGGGCCCGGCAGGTGCGGGCCTGGCGCCCGGAGAGGTCGGCGGTCTGGATCAGGTGCCGCGGCGCGGGCCCGCCCTCGGCCAGATCACCGATCGGGAACGCGGCCGGCGCCGACTCGCGGCGGCCGTCGACCGCCGGGTAGGCGAACCAGGTGCCGGCCGCGGGCAGCTCGACCGCGGCCGACCAGGCGTCGCCCGGTCCCCGCCGCAGCTGGGCGCGGACCTCGCCGGTCGAGCAGGCGCAGCGCAGCCGCACGTCGATCCGTGCCGGCGCCCGCCCGGGCGTGCCCTCGGCCAGCGTCGTCGGATCGGCGACGACCACGTTCCGCCCCGGAGTCGCCGGGGCGACGGTCAGCCGCAGCAGCTGGCCGCCGATCGCGGTCGTCGCCAGCGCCGGTCCGCCGAGCACGTTGCCCTGCTGGGCCGCCACCGGCCGCCCGCGTCCCGGCACCAATCCGGCCAGGACCGCGGCCAGCACCAGCACGGTGACCGCCAGCACGGCCTCGCCGCGCAGCAGCCGCGAGCCGCCGGCGCCCGCCCCGCCGCTGTGCCGCAGCCGCCGGGTGGCGACCGCGCCGGCGCCGACGGCCAGCGCCACCAGCAGCACCTTCACCGCCAGCACTCGGCCGTAGCCGGTCCAGCGCAGGTAGTACCAGCCGTCGACCTCGCGCAGGGCGGCCACCAGGCCGGTCACGGAGAGGACGACGATCGCGGCGATCGCGAACGGCGCCAGCGCCCGCAGCGCCCGCCGGCCGCCGCCGAGCACGGCCAGCGCCACCAGGCCACCGGCCCAGACGCCGGCCGCGACCCCGTGCAGCGCCCCCAGCAGGGCCGCGACGAGGGTCCCGTCGCCGAGCCCCTGGACGTGGCCGTCGGTGCCGTAGGCGATCAGCGCCACCACGCCCGACGCGGCCAGCAGCCCGTCGCTGCGCGGGTCGTTGCGGCGCCGCAGCCAGAGCCCGGCCCCGCCGAGCGCGGCCGCCAGCAGCAGCCGCAGCAGCGCGATCCGGCCGTTGCCGTTGCCGGTCAGCAGCGCCAGCGAGGGGTCGCCGACGCCGGCGGTCGCCAGCACGGCGACGGCCTCGGCGGCCCCGAAGAGGGAGAGGGCCAGGGCCAGCGTCGCCAGCCGCTGCCAGCGCCGCTCGGCGCCGGGACCCCGTTGGGCGCGCGGGACGCGCCAGCGCAGCAGCACCCCGCCGAGCAGCGTCGCCGCCCCCAGCAGGCCGAGCCAGCGGACGGCCAGCTCGAACCAGCCCTCGCCGGAGACGTCCTCGCCCCCGCGCGAGCCGATCCCGGTCGAGGCGCCGCCGCCGAGCCGCTCGGCTCCGGGCGGCGGGCTGCCCTTCGGGCCCGAGACGCCGAAGCGGAACGAGCCCGACGTGGTGTGCCCGTCGGAGCCCAGCGCCACCCACCGCACGTCGTAGACCGCCGGCCGCAGGCTCCCGCGCAGCGGCGCGACCAGCAGCGAGCCATCGCTGACCCGCAGCGGACCGGTGGCGACCCGCTCGCCGCGCGGCCCGCGGACCTCGATCGACGAGCCGCGGGCGATCACGCCCTCGGTGAAGGCCAGCCGGACGGCGGTCGGCGGCTGGTCCGCGGAGAGGCCGCCGAGCGGCGCCGACTGGACCAGCGATGGATGTGCGGAAGCGGCCGCCGGCATGACGGCGGCGAGCAGGAGGGCCACGACGAGCGCGGCCGCGGTGGCGAACCACCGTGGCCGCGTCGTCACGGGCCCCGGAGGGGTGCCCGTGCTCATCGGCGAATCAGAGGCGGACCGAGCGTCGGACGCTGACGCTCTTGCCCTCGGGAGTCCGCCCGGTCACCGTCACGGTCACCTTCGACCGCTTCGCCCAGCCCGAGCGCGAGGCCCGGCTGAGGGTGACCTTGACCTTCTTGCCGGCCGAGATCGTCCGGGCCTTCGACGCCGCCAGGGCCCGCTTGCGCGCGTTCCGGACGACGACCTTGACCCGCGACAGCTTCGCGCCGGTGACCTTCACCCGCACGCTCGCCTTCGACCGCTTCCCGGCCAGCGCCCGGACCGCGGACGCCTCGCCGCCGACCGCGACCGCCGGGGCCGGGGCCGGGTCGTCCGGGAGCACCGGCAGCGGGCCGGTGTTCTTCGGCGCGATCCCGGGCGGGGTGATCCACAGCATCGAGTGCGGCTTGTAGAAGCCGGCGTCCGGCGAGCCGGGCCAGTTGCGACGGTTGAAGTTGACGCCGAGGGCGCCGGTCTTCTCGTCGCGGAAGTCCTCGTCGTACGAGAGCTTCCCGTCCTTGTCGATGTTGACCAGGTAGAACCGGTGGTCGCCGTCGACCCCCGTCCGCGAGACGAAGTAGTTCGAGAACGTCAGGCGGGTCGGGAACCCGTCGGGGGTGTAGCTGTGGTTGTCCAGCGCCGCCCAGTGCGGGCCGCCGGAGGTGTTGTCGTTGACCTTCAGCGTGTCGATCAGCGTCGGGCAGTCGGCGACCTTCTCGCCCTTGGCGAGCTTGTGGACGGCCTGGATCGCCGTCAGGTCCTTGCTGCCGTCACCGTCGGTGTCGATGCCGTTGGTCAGGTCGCACTGGACCTTGCCGTCCTGCGCCGACTTGATCAGGTCCTCGATGTTGAGGTCGTACAGCTGCTTCGTCGCGCCGCGATCGAAGTAGTTGTCGCCGCCGGGGTTGCGGCCCTGGACCGAGCGGAAGAACCACTTGTTGTTGCGCGACACCTGGTGCCAGGCGCCACCGGCGCAGTCGCCGGGCTGGTCGATGAACTTGCTGGCGTCGCCGTCGCCCTTCGAGAGCAGGTCGGAGAGCCCGTCGTCCCAGACCTGGACCCACTTGTCCGACGCGTCGCCCTTGAGCTTCGTGATGTCGGGGGTGAAGAAGATGCCGCCGCCGCACATCGAGCCGGCGAAGGCGCCCTTCGACTCCAGCGTCTGCGGGAACGCGGCCGTCTTCGGCCAGGTCTTGGCGTTCTCCATGATCCCGTAGTTCTCGTGCGCCCGCTGGACCGGCTCGCGCCAGCCCTTCGGCATGTGCGAGACCGACTTCAGGACCGGCGCGCCGGGGTTGGTCAGGTCGAAGGTGCGGACCGTCGGGCGGAACGCGTACTTGTCGAGCGTCTTGACCGGGTCGAGCACGATCTCGCGCGGCTCGGCGTAGTCCGAGGTCACGACCGTCTTGAGGTCGGGACGGACCTGGATGCCGTGCGGGTTGGCGCAGGTGCCCAGCGGCCGCGACTCACGACCGGAGCAGGGCTCGGGCACGCCGTTGGCGTTGCCGATCGCGGTCCCGAAGGTGTTGCCGGCCGGGACCACGTTCTCGACCACGAGGCCGAGGTTGGGGTCGGGCTTGAAGACGGCCAGGGCGCCCGGCGAACCGCCGAAGTTGGTGATCGGGCCGCCCATGTAGGTGCCGATGAAGCGGCCGTCGCCGACCGCGTCGTAGGCGTCCGGGATCGAGTACCCGACGCCGGTCAGCGGCACCTGGTTCTTGAGCTTGACGTTCGGGATGTCGCTCACGTCGAGGACGTGGGTGGTCGACACGAACAGCGCGCCGGCGATCACCGGGTCGCCGTCCTCCCACTCGTACTGCATGTGGTGCGGCTCGTTCTCGACGCCCCACGGCAGCGGCAGCTGGACGAAGTTGACGACCTTGCCGTAGTCGGGGTTGGCCTTGCCGGAGACGTCCTGCTTGCGGACGTCGATCACCTGCCAGCCGTCGAGGCCGGGCAGGAACTGCGGCCCGAGCATCTCCAGCAGGCCCTGCGGGTTGACCGTCAGGTTCTGGATCAGCTTCGAGATCACGTCGGCGTTGATGTCGGCCACGTTCTGCTTGCCGGACCAGACGAGGCTGTACTCGGGCTTCGCCTTCGGGTCTGGGTAGAGCTTCTTCGCCTCGGCGATCGCCGCCGTGCGGGCCGCGCCGGTCTGCTTGGCGGCGTTGGCGTAGGCCGTCTTGTACTTCGCGACGGCGGTCTTCCACTCCGTCTTCGCCCGGTCGCGACGCTCGATCGCCCCGGGGATCGTGTTGTTGTCGACCTGCCCCAGCTTGAGCCCGCGGCTGAGGGTGTTCGCCAGCCACTCGGCGCTGATGATCTGGTCGTTGTCCCCGGCCGAGGCTGGGCCTGTCACGAGGAGCGTCCCGCCCCCCAAGCTCGCGATCACCGCCACCAACGCGGCGATCGTTCGGCGCCCCCGCGGGAGCGCCCTCCACATCGCTGTCATCTGCCTGTCTCCTGGTCGGCGCGCGGCTGCGCGCAGTCACCGGACACCCCGTCGACGGCATGTCCGGGCGGAAAAGCTACTACCCGATCGGATTTCAAGCAATCTGGACGACCGTTGGACCGCGGTCGCTATTATGCGGAAATCCGGTCAGGAAGTCGACTTTCCCGTCGACCGCCTTTCCGGAATTCGGGTCCGAAAAATGCAGATTTCCTCGTCCACCCCGGTCGCCGCTCGACCACGGAGCGTCCGGCCGGCCCCCGCCGAGCGACTGCTGGCCGCCGTCGGCGAGCGGCTGCGACGGCTGGGCGGGATCGTCGCGCTGACCGTCGCCGTCGCCCGGGCGCTGCTGCGACCACCGTTCGCGTGGCGCCGCGAGTTCGTGATCGCGTCGATCGACACGCTGCGGGCCACCTTCTGGCCGATCGCGATCTCGGTCGCGGTCTGGGGCTTCTCCGGTCCCGGGCTCCAGGCCGGCAACTTCCTCCAGGCGTTCGGCTCGGTCGACCGCGCCGGCGGCTTCATGGTGGTCGCGATCGTGCGCGAGTTCGGCACCTTCGTGACCGCCGGCGTCGTGGCCGGGATGGTCGGGACGATGCTCGCGGCCGAGCTCGGCACCCGCCGCGTGCGGGGCGAGATCGACGCGCTCGAGGTGCTCGGCGTCGACCCGGTGGCGGCGATCGTCGCCCCGCGGACGCTGGCGCTGGTGGTCGTCCTGATGGTGCTCGACGTCTTCGCGTTGCTCTTCGGCGTGCTCGGCGGCTACGTCGCCTCGGTCGGCGTGCTCGGCGGCACCACCGGCGCCTTCCTCGAGTCGTTCGTGGCCAACGCGACCTTCCTCGACCTGCTGGCCAGCGTCGTCAAGGTCGGGATCTTCGGGCTGCTGATCGGCGTCATCAGCTCCTGGCACGGGCTCCACGCCGAAGGCGGCGCCCACGGCGTCGGGCGGGCGGTCAACCGCGCGGTGGTCGGCAGCCTGCTGGCGATCTTCGTCGTCAACCTGCTCTACACCCAGTGGTTCCTGGCCACCTTCCCCGAGGTCAACGTCCTGCGATGAGCGAGCCGGACGCCACCCTCGGCCTCGAGGGCGCCCGCGGGATCGACGCCCGCCACCCCGCCGGTGTCCACGGCCACGGCGGGCTGCTGGGGCTGCTCGGTGCGCTGACCTCGTTCGCCGGCGAGCTGCTGCGCGAGCTGCCGCGGGCCCGCGGGATGGCCGGCGAGACGATCCGCCAGGCCTCGCTGATCGCCTCCAGCTCGCTGCTGGTGATGCTGGCGATCGCCTTCTTCGCCGGCGGCTCCTGCGGGCTCGAGTCGACGGCGCTCGCCCGCGCCTTCGGCTTCGACCCGATCGCCGGCGGCTTCAGCGCCTGGTGCAGCCTGCGCGAGGTCGTCCCCTTCGTCTTCGGCTACATCCTCGCCGCCAAGGTCGGCTGCGGGATCGTCGCCGAGCTGGGGGCGATGCGGGTCAACGAGGAGGTCGACGCGCTCGAGGCGATGGGCGTCCGCTCGCTCGCCTACCTGGCCGTGACCCGGCTGCTGGCCTGCGTGCTGGTGCTGCCGGCCGCCTACCTGCTGTCGATCGCCTCGGCCTACGTCGCCACCTACCTGATGTCGGTCGTCCGCTTCGGCGACGTCTCGCCCGGCACCTGGCGGCTCTTCTTCTTCGCCTTCCAGGACGGCTGGGACGTGCTCTTCAGCGTCCTCAAGGGGATGGCGATCGCCGCCTGGGTGGTGCTGGTCGCGCTCTTCCACGGCTACCGCGTGCGCGGCGGCCCGGTCGAGGTCGGGATCGCGACCGCCCGCTCGATGGCGATCAGCGTCGTCGGGGTGACCGCGATCTCGATGCTCGGGACGCTCGTCTTCTGGGGCGCCAACCCGCGGATCCCGATCGGATGAGGCGGCCGGTCGCCACCGCCGGCGTGCTCGTCGTGGTCGTCGCCGCCGCCGTCGTCCGCCCCTGGGAACAGGACGGCGGGGTCCGGGTCGTGGCCGAGTTCGACGCCGTCCCCGGACTAGTCGAAGGGGCCGAGGTCGAGCGCGCCGGGGTCCGGGTCGGACGGGTCGAGCGGATCGCCCTGGTCGACGGCCGGCCGCGGGTGACGCTGCGGCTGCGCGAGGGCGAGCGGCTGCACCGCGGGGCCCGCGCCGACCTCCGGATCGTCTCGCTCAGCGGCCAGCTCAACCGGGTCGTGGCGCTGGCCGACGGCCGCGGTCCGCGACTCCGCGACGGGGCTACGCTGGGCCTGGCCCGGACCGACCAGCCGGTCGAGATCGAGACCGTGCTGGCCACCCTCGACCCACCGACCCGGCGGGCGGTCCGCGAGCTGGTGGCCGGCGCCGACCGCGCCACCGCCGGCCGCGGCGAGGCGCTGGCCGCGACCCTCCGGCGCGCCTCGCGAACCCTCGCCGCCGCCGAGGGCGCCATCGCCGACGCGACGGCCGACGGCGCCGCGCTGCGCCAGGTGGTGACCACCACCCGGCGGGTGACCGACGCGCTGGCCGCCGGCGACGGCGAGCAGCGGACCGCGGCCGCGGTCGACCGGCTGGCCGCGGTCGTCGGCGACAGCGCCAGCGAGCAGGCGGCGCTGCGGGACGCGCTCGCCGCGCTGCCGGACGGCCTGCGGGCGCCGCGCGCGACCCTCGACCGCTTCCGCCGCCAGCTGCCGCGGCTGCGGACCACCGCCCGCCGGGCGCGACCGGCCGTCGACCAGATCGCCGCCGCCGCCCCCGAGCTGCGGACGACGCTGGCCGCCGCCGGCCCGGTCCTGCGCCAGACCGAAGCGGTCGTCACCGACGGCCCGCGCCAGCTCGGCGCCGTCGCGCCGCTGGTCGCCGAGGCGACCCCGGTCCTGCGGACGGCCACCCGCGCGCTGCGGCAGGCGAACCCGATCCTCGACGAGAGCCGGGTCCGGCTGCCCGACTTCTTCTCGTTCTTCAGCAACTGGGCCGACGCGACCGCCAACTACGACGCCAACGGCCACGGGTTCCGGGTCGGCCTGACCTTCCCGCCGGCGCCGCTGCGGGTGGCGTCGCCCGACGGCCAGGACGCCGGCCACCTGGCGCGGCCGTTCCTGCGCCCGCCCGGGTCGCTCCAGGGCGAGCCGTGGAACGGCTGGCGCAGCAGCCTGCTGACCGCCGGGAGCGACGCCCCGTGACCCGCGGTCCGCGCTGGGCGCTGGCCACCGCCGCCGTGCTGCTGCTGGCCGCGGTCGTCGCCGCCGGCTTCGTGCTCGGCGTCCAGCGGCTGGTCCGCGGCGGCGAGGGGGCGACGATCGACGTCGACTTCCGCGACGCCCGCGGGCTGGTCGCCGACGCCGACGTGATCGTCGGCGGGGCGAAGGCCGGGCGGGTCGAGCGGATCTCCCTGACCGACGCCGGGACCGCCCGCGTGCGGCTGCGGCTGCACGAGGGGCTGGAGCCGCCGCGGGCCGACGCCAGCGCCGCGATCCGGCCCGCCGACCTGCTCGGCGACGTCGTCCTCGACCTCTCCCCCGGCCACGACCGGCGGCCGCTGCGGGGGCCGATCGCGGTCGCCCGGACGGTCGACGCGCCGCGCCTGGAGCAACTGCTGGAGAGCTTCGACGGGCCGGTCCGCGACGGGCTGCGGGCGCTGCTGGTGGCCGGCGGCCAGGCGCTCGCCGGCCGCGGCGAGGACCTGGCGCGGACGCTGGTCGCGCTGCGGCCCGCCATCACCGCCGGCGACGGGGTGCTGCGCGAGCTGGACGACCAGGACGCGGCCCTCTCCTCGGTCGTCGCCGACGCCGAGCGGGCGGTCGGCGCGCTGGCCGCCACCGCCCCCGACGGCGAGCGGGCGCTGGTGGCGCTGGAGCGGCGGCTGACGACGGTGGTCGCGGTCCGCCGGCCGCTCGACGACGGCCTCCGCGGGCTGCCGGCCACGCTCGGGCGGCTGCGGACGACCGCCGCGTCGCTGACCGCCACCGCCGGGCGGCTGCGCCCGCTGGCCCGCGACCTGCGCGCGCTGGCGCCGGGGCTGACGACGGCCGCCGACCGCGTGCGGCCGTTCCTCGGCCGCGCCCGCCGCGCCTCCTCCGACTTGATCCCGGCCCTGCGGCAGCTGCGCGGGGCGCTGGTCGGCCGCGAGGGCACGTGGACGGCGCTGACCCAGGGGCTCGGCACCGCGGCCGCGGTCGCCCCCGACCTCGACCGGCTGCTGACCGCGGTCGAGGACGCGGCGCCGGCGATCTCGAAGGGCTTCTTCGTCAACTTCACCGACCAGGGCGCCGAGCCCGGCACGCAGCCGGCCGACCCCTTCGCCGACCCGGCCCGCAACTACTGGCGCGGGGCCGCGGTCTTCTCGTGCGAGGCGTTCGGCGTCCCGATCGAGCCGGGCTGCCTGCTGAAGGCGCTGGGGAGGGACAAGTGAGCCGCCGCGCCACCCCCGAGGACCGCCGCCGGCGCGACCTGCTGCTCGGGCTGCTGGTCGTGGTCGCGATCGGGGCCGTCGTCTACCTGTCGACGGTCGCGATCGACGGCGGACCGCTCTCCGACCCCTACGAGCTGCGGATCGACGTCGCCGGCGACGCGCCGCTGCTGAAGGACGGCGACGACGTCCGGATCGCCGGCCAGCGGGCCGGCACCGTCCGCCGGGTCGAGCCGGCGCGGGGGCCCGACGGCACGCCGCGCGCCCGGGTCACGCTGGCCCTCGACGAGGGCCCGGTCGGCCGCGGCGCGCGGGCGACGGTGCGGCTGCGCGGGATCGCCGGCGCGGTCTACGTGGCGCTCGAGCCCGGCGACCGCTCGCGGCCGCTGCCCGACGGCGCGCGGCTGGGGACGGCTCCCGCGACCGTCCAGCTGAGCGACGTCGCCGCCGCCTTCGACGCCCGCACCCGCCGGGCGCTCTCCGGGACCCTGCGCCAGGTCGGGAGCGGGATCGCCGGCCGCGGTCCCGACCTCAACCGGACCCTGGCCACGCTGCCGGCGACCCTCGACGGCCTGACCCCGCTGGCCCGCGGGCTCGCCGCCCGCCCGGGCGCCCTCGCCGGCCTGCTCGGCGCCGCCGACGCGGTCCTGCGGAGCCTCGACGCCGACGGCGCGCTGGCGGCGATCGTGCCCGCTGCCCGCCGCACGCTCGAGGCGATCCCCGACGACGGCCTGGCCGCCACGATCGGCGCGCTGCCGGCCGTCGAGCGGCAGGCCGCCCGGACGCTGCCGCCGGCGCGGGCGCTGATCGACGACGTCGGCGGGCTGGCCGCCGAGCTGCGGCCGGTGACCGCGGCGACCGAGCGGGCGCTGCCGTCGCTGCTCTCGGCGCTGCGGCGGAGCGACGGGATCGGCGCCTTCGCGCGGCTCGGCCGCCAGGCGACCCCGGTCCTCGCCCGCAGTGGCCCGGTGCTCGGCGCGGCCCGTGACCCCGCCGCGCTGCTGGATCCGCTGACCGCGCCGCTGGGGCCGCTCTCCCGCTACCTGGCGCCGTACCACGACGACATCGTCGACGCGGTCGTCGGCTTCGACCGCTGGGGCGACTTCGCGTTCCCCGACGGCCAGGCCTCGGGCGCCCGCGCCGTCCGCTTCTCGATGGTCCTCACCTGCCACTTCGGCCGCAACCCCTACCCGCGGCCCGGCGAGGCCTCGACCAAGGACCGCAAGTCGTGCCGCTGACCGCCCTCCGACTGCGCGGGGCGCTGGCCGTCGTCGTCGTGCTCGCCGCGGTCCTGCTGGCCTGGCAGCGGCCGAACCCGTTCTCCTCCGACCGGACGGTGCGGGTGGCGCTGGCCGACGCCACCACGCTGCGGACCGGCAGCGAGGTCCGCGTGGCCGGCACCGCCGCCGGCCGGGTGACCGCGATCGAGCGCGCCGGCGACCACGCGCTGGTGACGATGCGGGTGGCCCGCGACGCCGGCCCGATCCGCCGCGACGCCCGCGTCGAGCTGTGGCCGCGGCTGGTCTTCGAGGGCAACGCCTACCTGGAGCTGCGGCCCGGATCGGCCGACCAGCCGCCGCTCGGCGAGCGCGTGATCCCGGTCGCGCGGACGATCGCCTACGTGCCGGTCGACCGCGCGCTGCGGCTGGCCGACGGCCCGACGCGGGCGGCGATCCGCGGCGGCGCCCGCGGGCTGGCCGCGGCCGGCGACCGTCGCACCACCCGTGCCGTCGGCCGCACGCTCGAGCGGCTGCCGCCGCTCCTGGGCCGGGTCCGCCGGGTGGCCGACGCCGTCCGCGGTCCGGCCGGCGCCGGCGACCCCGATCCGACCGCCCGCGGCGCGTCGCTGCGGCGGGCGGTCCGCGGCCTCGCCCGCACCGGCAACGCGGTCGCGATCCGCCAGGCCGACCTGCGGCCGCTGATCGACGACGCCGAGCGGACCGCGGCCGCGCTCCACGGTCCCGACGGCGCGGCGCTGCGGGCCACGATCGCCGCCCTGCCGGAGACGCTGCGGGCGGTCCGCCGCGGCAGCGCCGCCGCCGACGGCACGCTCGCCCGGCTCGACGGCCTGACCCGCGACCTCGACCCGGGGCTCGGCGACGTCGCCCCGACCGTCCGCGCCGCCCGTCCGGTCCTGCGTCGCGCCGGCCGGGCCGCGACCGCCGCCACGCCGCTGGTCCGCGACGGCCGCGCCGCGCTCGAACGGGCGGCGGCCGCCGCCCCCGACGCCCGCGCGCTGGTGGCCCGGACCGCGCCGACGCTGGGCGTCCTCGACCGCTCGCTGCTGCCGGCGCTGGCGAAGCCGACCCCGACCCTGAAGCTGCCCTCCTACCTGGCCTTCCTGAACATGTTCGCCGGCGGCGGCGGGGCCTCCCGCTACTTCCAGCCGTCCGACCCCAGCAACGGGCTGCAGCAGGGCGAGGGTCACTTCATGCGCTTCCAGATCCGCTTCCTGACCGGGCTCGGGCTGCCGCTGCCGCCGTGCGCGACGATCACCGGCCTCAGCCCCGACCTCGGCAAGCTGCTCTCCGGCCTGGAGCTGTGCACGCCATGAGCCGTCGTCGCCTCCTGCGGCCCGCCGGCGGGGCGCTGCCGCCGCTCGGCCGGACGGTGCTGGTGCTGCTCGGCCTGGTCGGGCTGGCGCTCGTCGCCTGGGTGCTCGAGGTCAACCGCAGCTGGCCGTTCGCCGGCGATGGCTACACGGTCCGGGCCAGCTTCGCCGACGCCGCCGGCCTCCGCCCCAGCGACGACGCGACGGTCACGATCGCCGGGGTCGAGAGCGGCCGGGTGACGGGGATCGCCCACCGCGACGGCCGCGCCGAGCTGACCCTGCGGCTCGACCGCGCGACCGCCGGCAAGCTCCACGCCGACGCCCGGGCCACGATCCGGCCGCGCTCGCAGCTCGGCGACCTGGTGGTCGAGCTGACGCCCGGCCGCCGGACCGCGCCCGCGCTCGGCGAGGGCGACCGGATCGACGACGCCCGGACGGCGGCCAGCGTGCCCTTCAGCCGCGTCGTCTCGACCCTCGACGCCGACACCCGCACCCACCTCCAGCTGCTGATCGGCCAGCTCGATCGCGGCGTCGGCGGCCGCCGCGGCCGCACGTTGGCCGACGCGCTGCGGCGGGTCGAGCCGCTGACCCGCTCGGCCGACGCGGTCACGGCCAAGCTCGACCACCGGCGGCAGCTGCTGACCCGGCTGGTCGGCCACCTCGACGTGCTCTTCACCACCGTCGGCCGCCGCGACCGGACGCTGGCGCGGGCGATCGCCGCCGCCCGCGCGACGCTGGCCGTCGGCGGGGCCCGCTCCGGCGAGCTGCGGCGGACGGTCGCCGAGCTGCCGGCGACGCTGACCCGCACCCGCCAGGCGGTCGCCGCGGTCGACGAGCTGGGCGACGACCTCGACCCCGCATTGACGGCGCTGCGGCCGCTGGCGCGGGCACTGCCGGCGACCCTCCGCGACGTCCGCGGGGCGCTGCCCGACCTGTCGCGGCTGCTGGCCGAGCTGGACGGCACCGCGACCGCCACCGGCCCGGCGCTGCGGGCCGCGCGGCAGACCACCACCACGCTCGCGACCGCCGTCCCGCTGCTCGAGCACCCGGTCGGCCGGCTCGACCCGATCGTCCGCGCGATCGACCGCAACCGCGACGGGATCGGCCTGCTCGGCGAGCGCTTCAGCGGGATCTTCTCGACCGCCGACGTCAACGGCACGCTGCTGCGCGGGCTCGGCTTCTTCGAGCCGTTCAACCCGGCCAACTTCGGCTTCCCGATCGAGACCAAGGGCACGGCCCGCCGCGACGCCGAGCGGCAGGTGGTGACCGCCTCGCTGCGCGCCTGCCGGACCAACGCGCTGGCCTGCCTGGTGCCGTTCCTGGTCCCCGGCCTGGCCGACGACGCGCGCCGGCTCGGCGCCGCGGACGCGGAGGCCCGGCGGTGAACCGGCACGTGCCCCGCGGCGGCGCCGTCCTGCTGCTGCTCTTCCTGGTCACGGGCGTGGCGCTGTTCCTGCTGCTGGCCGCCCGCTTCGGCGGCCCCGCGATCGAGGTCGACCGGCCGTTCCTGCTGCGGGCGCGGGTCGACGACAGCCAGGCGCTGGCCACCCGCTCCGACGTCCGCGTGCGCGGCGTGGTGGTCGGTCACGTACGGCGGATCGAGCGCTCCGGCGGCCGCGCGCTGCTGACGCTGGCGCTCGACGGCACCCCGGTCGCCGTCCACCGCGACGCGACGCTGCGGATCGGCACCAAGACCCCGCTCGGCGAGGGCTACGTCGACCTCGACCCGGGCCACGCCCGCCGTGGCCCGCTGCGCGACGGCGCGACCCTCGCCGCGACGGCGGTGCGGCCGGCGGTCGAGATCGACGAGGCGCTGGAGATGCTCGACCCGCCGACCCGCCGGCACTTGCGGGGTGCGCTGCGGACCGCCGGCCGGGCGACCGCCTCGCCACGCGCGGGCGAGCAGCTGGACGGCGCCCTCCGCGAGCTGCGGACGACGGTCGACGCCGCCCACCGGCTCGGCGCGGTGCTCGACGGCCAGGGACCGGCGCTGGCGGCGATCGTCGACGGCGGCGGCCAGGTGGTGCAGGCGCTGGCCGCCCGCCGCGAGCGGGTGCGGGCGCTGGTCCGCGACGGCGCGCGGACGCTCGACGCCGTCGCCGACCGCGACCGGGCGCTGCGCGCGACCCTGCACGAGGCGCCGCGGCTGCTGCGGGCGGCCGACGCCGCGCTCGCCCAGGCGCGGCCGCTGCTGGCCGAGGCGCGGCCGGTGGTGGCGGGCCTGCGGGCGGCCGCGCCCGACCTGACCGCGGCGGCCGCGGCGCTGCCGGCGGCGACGGCCCGGGTCGACCGGATCCTCGGCGGGGCCGAGCGGCTGCGGCGGGCGGCGGCCCCGCTGCTCGACCTGCTGCCCGACGCGCTCGACGCCGCCACCCCGGCCGCCCGCGTCGCGACCCCGGCGCTGTCGAACCTGACGACGATCGTCCGCTACCTGGCGCCGCGCCAGCGCACGATCGCGGCCTGGTTCTCGAACACCGCCGCCTTCGGCACCAACGGCGACGCCAAGGGCCGCTGGGCGCGGTTCTTCGTGATGATCGACCCGGCGACGCTGCTGGCGGCCAAGAGCGACCTGCCGACCAACGCCTACACCCTGCCCGGCGACGCCGCGCGCAACGCGCCCTACCGCCCCGGCGACTTCCCGCGCCTGCGCGCGACCCCGCCGCCGGCCTCCCCACCGACCCCCACCCCCACCTCGCGTGGCGGTTGACCCCCGGCGTCCGGGGCGAATCCGCCACGCGAGCGATGAGTTCCGGCGACGGGCGGGGTCTGGAAGGGCATGCCGCTCACCAACAGCCCCGCCTTCGGCGGCTTTTCGGTCGACGACACCGACGCCGCTGCCCGCTTCTACCGCGACGTCCTCGGCCTGCGGGTCACCGGTCCCAACGAGATGGGGATCGTGACCCTGCACCTGGCCGGCGGCCGCGACGTGATCGCCTATCCGAAGCCCAACCACCAGCCCGCGACCTTCACGATCCTCAACTTCCCGGTCGACGACGTCGACGCCGCGGTCGACGAGCTGACCGCGCGCGGCGTCGCCTTCGAGCGCTACGAGGGGATGCCGCAGGACGAGAAGGGGATCATGCGCGACAACGGCCCGACGATCGCCTGGTTCACCGATCCGGCCGGCAACGTCCTCTCGCTGATCGACGCCTAGCCCTGCCGGCCGCCCGCCCCCGCCTCGCGTGGCGGATCGGCCCCGGACGCCGGGGGTCAACCGCCACGCGAGCCGATCCGGCGCAGCGCCACGCCGGCAGCCCGCCAGCGGTCGGCGTCGAGCACGCCGCGGCCGTCGACCACCGCCCGCGCCCCGGGCACGTCGGCCGGGCTCAGCGCGCGGTAGGCGGCGTGGTCGGCCTGAACGATCGCGCCGTCGACCGGACCGCCGTCCCACGGCGCCAGCCCGAGCGCCCGCAGCTCGTCGTCGCCGTAGAGCGGGTCGGCGACCAGCGGCTCGGCGCCGGCTGCGGCGAGCGCGTCGCGGAGCCCGAAGACGCCGCTGAAGGCCGTCTCCTTGACGTCGCCGCGATAGGCCGCGCCGAGCACCAGCACCCGCCGCCCGGCCAGCCCGCCGAGCAGTCCCCCGAGCAGCTCGACCGCGTAGGCCGGCATCGCCTCGTTGACCGCGCGGGCGGCGGCGGGTAGCGTCGCGCCCGGGTCGCCCTCCAGGTAGAAGCGCGGGTAGACCGGGATGCAGTGGCCGCCGACGGCGACGCCCGGCCGGTGGATGTGGCTGAACGGCTGGCTGTTGGCGGCGTCGATCACGCCCTGCACGTCGACCCCGATCCGGTCGGCGTGGCGCGCCAGCTCGTTGGCGAAGGCGATGTTCAGGTCGCGGTAGGTCGTCTCGGCCAGCTTCGTCAGCTCGGCTGCCTCGGCCCCGCCCAGCTCGCGGACCTCGACCACCGGCGCGTCGGGGCCGTTCAGCAGCCGCCGGTAGCGGGCGGCGGTGCGGGCCTCGCCGATCGCGTCGAGCCCACCGACCAGCTTCGGGTAGGTCTCCAAGTCCCGGAAGATCCGGCCGCTGTAGACCCGCTCGGGGCTGTGGGCGGCGTGGAAGTCGACGCCCTCGCGCAGACCACTGGTCCGCTCCAGCAGCGGCGCCACCCGCGCGCGGGTGCTGCCGACCGGCAGGGTCGTCTCGACCACCACGCTCGGCGGCGCGCCGTCGGGGCCGGCGGCGGTCCCGCGCTCGGCGACGGCCTGGGCCAGCCCGCGGCCGATCGCCTCGACCGCCGCGTCGAGCGCCCGCCACTCCGGCTTCGCGTCGGCGTCGACCACCAGCGGCGGGACGGCGAGGATCAGGTCGGCGCCGGCGGCGACCGCGGCGACGGTGTCGGTCGTCGCCCGCAGCGTGCCGGTCGGGACCGTCGCGGCCAGCGCCTCGGCCAGCCCGCCCTCGCCCGGGAACGGCTCCCGCGCGGCGTTGACCTGGGCGACGACCGCCTCGTCGATGTCGCAGCCGATCACCTCGTGCCCGTGACGGGCGGCGAACGCGGCCAGCGGCAGGCCGATCTTGCCCAGCGCGACGACGACGACCCTCATCGCGGCGCCTCCACACCGTCGGTCGGGTCGGCGATCCCGTCGTGCGAG
Organism: Patulibacter defluvii; assembly: GCF_034096925.1. Classification (NCBI taxonomy): domain Bacteria; kingdom Bacillati; phylum Actinomycetota; class Thermoleophilia; order Solirubrobacterales; family Patulibacteraceae; genus Patulibacter; species Patulibacter defluvii. The sequence continues at coordinate 154,374 of NZ_JAWZSQ010000006.1, read as the reverse complement.
CGACCGCGCAGGCCGCCCGGTCCGCCGGGACCGTCGGTCGGGACCAGGTGGACCGTCTCCCCGGCGGCCGCGCTGCGGAGCACCGCGTCGGCCAGCTCGACCGCGGCCAGGCCGGCCTCCAGCGGCACCACCGAGGCGTCCTCGTCGCCGCGGACCAGGGCGCAGAAGCCCTCCAGCTCGACCAGCAGCGGCTCGCGGCGGGCGATCGCGTAGCGGGTCATGTCGCCCTCGCTGACCCCGCGCAGGGTGCGGGCGGCGTCCCACTCGCTGGCCACCTCGCCGTTGGCGTAGAAGGTCAGGTCGGCGGTCAGGGTGTCGGCCACCAGCATCCCCCGCTCGCCCAGCACCCGGGTCCGGCGGACCTTCGTCGGCGACAGCCAGTCGACCATCGTCGTGAAGGTCGTGCCGCCCTCCAGCCGCCCGACCACGTTGACCAGGTCCTCGTGGGCGCGGCCCATCCGGTGCTGGGTCTGGGCGGCGAGCGTGACGACCGGCCCGTCGCCGAGCCAGCCGACCAGGTCGAGGTCGTGGGTGGCCAGGTCCTTGACCACGCCGACGTCGCGGATCCGGGCGGGGAACGGCCCGATCCGCTCGGTGGCGACGTGGAAGACCCGGCCCAGCTGCCCGCCGAGCACCCGCCGCCGCAGCTCGCGCAGCGCCGGGTTGCAGCGCTCGACGTGGCCGACGACCCCGTGGACGTCGGCCGCCCGGACCGCCGCGATCAGCTCGCGGGCGCGGTCGGGATCCTCGGCCAGCGGCTTCTCCACCAGCACGTGGACGCCGGCGGCCACCAGCTCCAGGACCGCGGCCAGGTGCTCCTCGGTCGGGACGGCGACGATCGCGATCTGCGGCCGCTGGTCGGCGGCACCGTCGAGCAGCGCGCCGACCGTCGGGAAGACGAGCGCCGGGTCGCCGACCGCGCCGTGGCGGTCGCCGCCCGGGTCGACGGCCCCGACCAAGGTGGTCAGGCCCGAGGTCTGGAGCAGCCGGGCGTGGTGGCGGCCCATCATGCCCAGGCCGACCACGGCCCCCCGCAGGGGCGCCGGATCGGCCGTCCTCGGGCCCTGCTGCTCGGCGTCGCTCACGGGGAGGAAGCCTATTCGAGCGGCTGCTCCCTCCCCGCGGCGGGGGCTACGGGCAGTTCGGCGCCACCCGGCCGTCGCTGCCGGTGTAGACGTAGGTGTCGGTCAGGTAGGCGCCGCGGCCGTTGCCGAGGTCGACCAGGTCCCACAGCCGCGAGGTGCCGAACTTGCCGCTCACCTGCTGACCGCGCTTCTGGCAGACGATCCGGACCGTGGCGCCGGAGGCGAAGCGGCGGACGAGCGCGGCGTTGGTCGAGGCGCCGGCGCGGGCGATCACGCGCAGTCCGTTGTCGGTCCGGACCGTCGCCGCGCGGCGGTGGGCGATCGCCGGCAGCGGGACCCCGACCTGCGGCTGCGGGGTCGGCGTCGGGGTGGGAGTCGGGGTCGGGGTGGGCGTCGGCGTCGGCGTGGGCGCCGGTGCCGGGGCCTTGGCGCAGTTGCCGCTGCGGTGCCGGACCGACTGGCCGAAGTGGCTGTACTCGGCGGCCAGCTTGCCGTTGAAGCGGGCCTTGATCACCGAGCCGCCGGCCGAGCGCTGCTCGTAGTGCAGGTGGGCGCTCCACCACGACTCGTGCTCGTACTTGGCGCTGCTGCGGCCGAGGTGGCCGATCAGCTGGCCTCGCTTGACCCGCTGGTTGACCTTCACCTTGCGGTCGCGCAGGTGGGCGTAGAAGCTGCGGACGCCGGAGTGGGTGATCTCGATCGCGTTGCCGTAGCCGTTCGACGTGTAGTACTTCGAGATCGTCACCCGGCCCGGGCCCGAGGCCACGATCGGGGTGCCGAGGTCGCTGTCGCCCCCGCCCGGCCCGTTGAAGTCGATCGCGTTGGCCGGCCGGTGCCCGCTGTAGACCTTGCCGAGCATCACGGTGCCGCAGGCGAAGGGCAGCCGCAGGTCGGTGACGGCCCCGGCCGGCGCCGCCCCGGCCAGGGGGACGACCACGGCCAGGGCGGCGGCGGCGAGGGCCGCGCGGGCGGCGGGACGGGAACGACGGGACATCGGGCTGCGCCTCCGGGGGGGGACGGGCGGAACGGGACGAGCACAACCTAGGGGCCGCCGGGCCCGGGCGACAGCGGCTCTCACGCCCTTCTCACGGATCGTTCACGGCGCCGTCACGGGCTACGCTCCCGGGCCATGGCGAAGTCCGGCGGCGCCCGCGCCACGATCCACCCCCAGGCGATCACCGAGCCGACCGCGACGGCCGGCGCCGGCGCGCTGATCGGCGCCGAGGCCCGGATCGGCGACGGCGCCCGGATCGCGCCCTACGCGGTGATCGACCGCGGGACCACGGTCGGCGCGCGCACGATCGTCGGGGTCCACGCGGTCGTCCATCACGACGTGACGCTGGGAGCGGGCGTGGTGCTCGGCAGCCACGTCGTCGTCCACCCGGGCACGGTGGTCGAGGACGAGGTCGTGGTCGGCGACCACGCGGTGCTCGGCAAGCCGCCGCGGCTGCGGGCCGGCTCGGCCGCCGCCGGCGGACCGGCGCTGCGGCCGCTGCGGCTCGCGGCCGGGGCCAGCGTCGGGGCCGGGGCGGTGGTCTTCGCCGGCGCGGCGGTCGGGCCGCGGACGATCCTCGGCGACCAGTCGTTCGTGCGCGAGCGGGCCACGATCGGCGCCGACGCGATCGTCGGCCGCGGCAGCACCGTCGACTGCGACGTGGTGATCGGCGACCGGGTCAGCATCCAGACCGACGTCTACGTGACCGCCCGCAGCGTGATCGAGGACGACGTCTTCCTCGGTCCCGGGGTGGTGACGACGAACGACGACCGGATGGGCCGGGCGCCGCGGGCCGCCGACGGCACGCCCGACCCGGCGGGGATCGAGCTGCGCGGCGCGACCGTCCGCCGCGGGGCCCGGGTCGGCGGCCGGGTGGTGCTGGTGCCGGGGGTCGAGGTCGGCGCCGACGCGTTCGTGGCGGCCGGGGCGGTCGTCACCCGCGACGTCCCGCCGCGGACCCGGGTGATGGGCGTGCCGGCGCGCGCGGCCGGCGCGGTCGTCGACGAGGACCTGCTCGACCGCTGAGCGAACGGGCGCGTCGCCACTCGCCGGGGCTCCCGCTGGGATACCCTCGCGCCGTGGCCGTCTCCCCCCTCGTCCCGGTCCTGCGCCCGCGCGGGGGTCGGCGTCGCCGCGCGCTGCTGCGCGCCGGGCGGCGGGTGGCCCGGCTGCCGGGCGCGATCGAGTCGCCGGCGGCGGTCCGGCGGCGGACGGCGGCCGAGCGCCGCACCCGCACGCTGGCCGCGGCGGCCGCGTTCACCGGCGCCGGCGCGATCGCGCTCGAGGTGGCGCGGGTCTGGCGCCGCGGGTCGGCGCCGTTGCCCTCCGAGGCGGACCGGGTGCTGGACGCCGGGGCCGAGGCGGTCGGCGAGACGGTCCAGGTGGCGGTCGCCGGCTACCGCGAGGGCTCGGAGCGCGAGAACGCGCTGCTGAACCTGCTGCTGTCGTTCACCGGCACCTGGCTGGTGACCCGGCTGTCGACGACGATGATCCGCCGCCGCGGGCGGTTCGGGCCCCTGCGCGACGTGGTCGTCAGCGACACCCACGTCCACCACTTCGTGCCGGGGATCGCGATGGCGTTCCTGGCGGGCGGCGCCTCGATCGTCGCCCGCTCGCCGGGCGCGGACCGCTGGCTGGCGGTGCCGTTCGGGGCCGGGGTGGCGCTGACGCTGGACGAGTCGGCGCTGCTGCTGAAGCTCGACGACGTGTACTGGACCGAGGAGGGCGCGGTGAGCGTGCAGGTGACGTTGGCCTCGATCGCGATGCTGTCGACGCTGCTGGTGGCCTCGCGCGTGCTGCGCCGCGGCGAGCAGGTGGTGCTGGAGACGGTCGCCGCGGCGACGCCGGCCGCCGAGCCGCACCTGCGGGTGGTGTCCGCATGAGCGAGCGCGACGAGCCGGGCGCGCCGCCGGCGGGAACGGTCGAGCCGCCGGAGGAGCGGCCCGCGGACGCGACCGAACGCGACCCGGTCGACGATCCCGCCGGTCCGCCGAGCACGCCGGCCGGTCGTCCGCTGCACCCGGTCGGGCCGGGCGGGGCGCTGCTGGCGCCGTGGCGGGCGCGGGTGCTGGCGGCCCTGATCGACTCGGTGATCACCGGCGTGCTGGCGCTCGGGATCGGCTACCTGGCCGAGGCCCTGACCGGCGACAACGTGATGGTGATCGGCGAGGACCGTCGCGACGCGGTCGGCCTGGAGACGATCTGGAACGACGTCGGCGTCGGGCTGGCGGCGACCCTGCTGGCGACGATGCTCTACGTCGTCCCGATGCTGACCCGCACCAACGGCCTGACGATCGGCCGCCGGATGGCCCACACCCGCCTGATCCGCGCCGACCAGCAGCCGATCGAGCTGTGGTTCGCCACCACCCGCGAGGTGCTGCTGAAGGGCATCGGGATCGCCGCCGTGGCGATGATCCCGCTGCTCGGCCCGCTGCTGATCTTCGCCGACTACCTGTGGCCGCTGCGCGACCCGGAGCGCCGCGCGCTGCACGACTTCCCGCTCGACACGCGGACGATCTGGACCCGGGATTGAGCCGGCCGCGCGCCGTTCGTTACCGCTGAGGTACCAAACGACGCGCGCTCGGCCGAGAGGGCTAGAGCGCGGCCGCGGCGGCCTTCGTCGCCCGGCCGGCGGCCGTCCAGATCACCTGGTGCTGGGCGGGGCCGACGCCGATCATGCCGATCGGGACGCCGGCCTGGGCCTCGATGTACTCCAGGTACTCGCGGGCCGCCTGCGGCAGGTCCTCGTAACGCGAGACCTTGGAGATGTCCTCCTCCCAGCCCGGCAGCTCGTCGTACTCGGGCTCGGCGTGGTGGAGGACGGTCTGGTGGTACGGGAACCGCTCCAGGACCGCGCCGTCGGCGCTGCGGTAGCGGGTGGCGACCTTGATCGTCTCCTGCCCCGTCAGCACGTCGAGCTTGGTGATGCAGAGCTGGTCGAGCGTGCAGAGCCGGGCCGCGTAGCGCAGCGCGACCAGGTCGAGCCAGCCGATCCGGCGGTCGCGGCCGGTGGTGGTGCCGCGCTCGGCGCCGACCTCGCGCAGCTGGTCGGCCAGCGGGCCCTCCAGCTCGGTCGGGAACGGCCCGGCCCCGACCCGGGTGCAGTACGCCTTCACGACGCCCCAGATCTCGTCGAGGTCGCGGGGACCGGCGCCCGAGCCGACCGCGGCGGCGCCGGCGACCGGGTTCGACGAGGTGACGAAGGGGTAGGTGCCGTGGTCGATGTCGAGCAGCGCCGCCTGGGCGCCCTCGAAGAGCACGTTGCCGCCGCCGTCGAGCGCGTCCCAGACCAGCGCCGCGGTGTCGGCGACGTGCCGCTCCAGCTTGTGGCCGTAGCTCAGGTAGGTGTCGGTCATCGCCTGCAGGTCGAGCTGCGGGTCCTTCGCCCAGGGGCGCAGCGAGCGCTCCTTCGGGTGGAGGGCGGCGACGATCTTCTTCTTCAGGATCGTCTCGTCGAGCAGGTCCTGGATCCGGATCCCCAGCCGCAGCGCCTTGTCGGCGTAGCAGGGGCCGATGCCGCGCTTGGTGGTGCCGATCTGGTTCTTGCCCAGCCGCGTCTCGCCGGCCACGTCGAGCAGCTTGTGGTACGGCATGATCACGTGCGCGTTGGGGCTGATCCGCAGCCCGCTGGCGTCGACGCCCTGGGTCGACAGCTGCGCCAGCTCACGCAGCAGCACCTCGGGGTCGACGACGACGCCGTTGCCGATCACGCAGGTGGTGCCGGGGTAGAGGATCCCCGACGGCACCAGGTGGAAGGCGTACTTGACCTCGCCGTGGACGATCGTGTGGCCGGCGTTGTTGCCGCCCTGGAAGCGGACGACGACGTCGGAGCGCTCCGCCAGCAGGTCGACCAGCTTGCCCTTGCCCTCGTCGCCCCACTGGGCGCCAACGATCACGATGCCTGGCATTTCGGACGGAGGGTATCGGTGCGGTACCGCTCGCCGCCGAGCCGTCGCCGGCCGCCTGGACGGTCGGCGGGGTGCTAGCGGTCGTCGCGACCGCGGCGGACGGGCCGGTGGGCGCCGGCCGGATCGAGCCCCCAGGTGGGCGGGACCGCCGGCCGCGGCGGCGGCTCGTGGTCGTGGTCCAGGTGACCGGGGAAGGGCGGCGCGGGGCCAAGGCCGCCGTCGGGCGGGCTGCTGGGGACGGCGTGGCCGGCGACGCCGAGCCGCGGGCCGGGCATCGCCTGCCGGTGGTCGACCTCGTCCGGGATCGCCACCACCCGGCACATCTCCTCCAGCCGCGAGACGGTCCGCTCCCCGACCTGGTCGCGCAGCGCCATCGGGTCGAGGTTGGTGGTGATCGTGACCGCCTTCTCCTCCTCGTAGCGCGCGTTGACGATCGAGTAGAGCTGCTCCAGCACCCACGGCGTCGACTGCTCGGCGCCGACGTCGTCGATCTGGAGCAGGTCGACCCGGGTCAGCGCGTCGAGCAGCTCGAGCGTGCGCGGGCCGCCGTCGGCGTCGTAGGTGCGGCGGATCTCCGACAGCAGCCGCGGCAGCGAGTAGATCGCGACGGTATGCCCGGCCTCGATCGCGTGCTTCGAGATCAGGGTCGCGAGCGTGGTCTTGCCGTTGCCGGTGCCGCCGGTCAGCCACAGGCCCTCGCCGCGGCCGAGCCGCGCCGGCAGGTCGGCCACGTACTCTCGGACGATCCCGATCACGGTCCGGTCCATCGACGACACCGGTGGCCGGTCGAAGGCGACGTCGCGGTACTTCTTGCCGATCCGGGCCCGCAGGCTGCCGGCGACGCGGCGGGCGCGCTGCTCGGGCATGCAGCGGCACTCGGTGGCGGTGCGGGCGCGGTCGTCGACGATCCAGCCGGAGCCGTCGCAGATGTCGTAGGGGCAGCGCACGGGCTACGTCCTCGGCAGCGGCGGTCCCCCGCCGGGCAGGGGCGGTCCGCCACCCGGCGGGCCCGCGGCGGCGCCGACCGGCGGGCCCCCGGAGAAGTGCGCGGGCGGTCCGCCGTCGTCGGGCCGCTGGGCCATCGTCAGGAACCGCGGGTACTCGTTCTGGAACAGCAGCCGGACGGTGGCGAGCCGGCCGGAGCGGTTCTTGGCGATGATCAGCTCGGCCACGCCGGGCTCGGCCGTCTCCTCGTTGTAGTACTCGTCGCGGTAGAGGAACATCACGAGGTCGGCGTCCTGCTCGATGTTGCCCGATTCTCGAAGGTCGCTCAGCATCGGCCGCTTGTCGGGCCGGCTCTCGACCGCGCGCGACAGCTGCGAGAGGGCGATCACCGGGCAGCTCAGCTCCTGGGCCAGGATCTTCAGCCCGCGGGACATCTCGCCGACCTGCTGGACGCGGCTCTCGGCGCGGCCGTCGGCCCGCATCAGCTGCAGGTAGTCGACGATCACCAGCGAGACGCCGCCGGGGTGGCTGGCCGCCAGCCGCCGGGCCTTGGCGCGGATCTCCATGATCCCGATGTCGGAGCTGTCATCGACGTAGAGCGGCGACTGGGCGAGCTTGTCGGCCACCTCGAGCACGTCCGGCCAGCGGTCGCCGATCCGGCCCTTGCGGACGTCGTCGCCCTTGATCGCCGCCTGCGAGGCGATCACGCGCTGGAGCAGCTCGCGCTCCGGCATCTCGAGCGAGAAGAGGGCGACGGCGCCGCCGTTCTGAAGCGCGACGTTCTCGGCCAGGTTGGTGACCAGGGCGCTCTTGCCCATCGCGGGACGGGCGGCGAGCACGATCATCGCGCCGGGCTGGAGGCCGGCGGTGGCGATGTCGAGGTCGCGGTAGCCGGTCGCGAGGCCGGTGATGTCGCGGCCGTCCTTCTCCAGCTCCTCCAGCCGCCGGACCTCGTCGTCGATGAAGTCGCGGACGGCGCGCAGGCCCGTCGAGGCGTCGGTCTGCGAGACCTCGAAGACCTTGCCCTGGGCCTGCTCGACGATCTGGGCCGGGTCCTCCTGGGCCTTGAGGACGTCGGCCTGGATCTCGTAGGTGGCCTGGAGCAGCCGCCGCAGCTTGCCCAGCTCGCGGACGATCTGCGAGTGCTTCGGCAGCGCGGCGACCTCGGTGACGGTCGTCGTCAGCTGCCAGACCGCCTCGCGGCCGCCGGCCTGGTCGAGGGTGCCGCTGCGCCGCAGCTGCTCGACGACGGTGATCGAGTCGACCGGCTGGCTGTCGGCGTAGAGCTGGCGGATCGCCTCGAAGGTCGCCTGGTGCTGGGGGGCGTAGAAGTCGTCGGCCCGCAGCCCGTCGTCGATCGTGACCGCGTAGCGCGCCTGCTCGGAGAGCATCAGCGCCCCGAGCACCGCCTGCTCGGCGTGGAGGTCGTGCGGGGGGACGTGGGCGGCCGGGCCGGCGGGGTCGTACTCGCCCTCCGGGGGCGGGACGTAGCCGTCGTCGGCGGGGTAGGCGTGGTCGTCGTCGTAGGACACGGGCGGGGGCGTTGGGGCGGCGGGGCTGGGAAGACCCTCGAGCCGGGCAGGACCGCATGCAGGAGGCCCTGCGGGCGGCGCCGACGAGCGGCCGCCCGAACCTAGCAGCAGGCCCGCTGGAGCCGGCCGTCGCCGGGGTGCTGATCCCGCACGCTGCGGAGATCGGTGGGGCGGGAGGGCCCCGGAACGACGAACGGCGCCGCAGGTGCGACGCCGTCGGTGCAGGGCCACCCGCGGGTGGCCAGAGGAGAGCGGGCTACCGCTCCGTCACGACCATGGTCTTGACGTTGGCGATGACGCCCTCGGCCAGCTCGACGTCGACGACGTAGGTGCCGGTGGCGCGGATCGGCTCCGCCAGGCGGACGCGGCGACGGTCGATCTCGACCCCGCGGGCCTCCTGGATCGCGTCGGCGATGTCCTGGTTGGTGACCGAGCCGAAGAGCCGGCCGTCCTCGCCCGTCTGGTGCGAGATGGTGAGGACGGTGTTCGTCAGCTGATCGGCCAGCTCGCGCGCCTGGGCGACGGCCTCGGCCCGCTGACGCGACTGCGCCTCGGCCTGACGGGCGGCGTCCGCGATCGCCGACTTCGTGGCCGGAGCGGCGAGCTTGCGCGGCAGCAGGTAGTTGCGCAGGTACCCCTTGGAGACGTCCACGACGGCGCCCTTGGCACCGAGCTGGGGAACGTCCTGCAGAAGAATCGCCTCAGGCATAGGTCACAGAAGTCGAGGTGGAACCGGGCGCAGCATCGTGCGCGCCGCACGGCCGGACAGGGAAGGATGGCACGTCCGCCCGGTCCAACGCGTTGCGATGACACGTCGACCGGACGGAAGCGGGCCTCCCTGCCGCCCAGGGATGGATGCCGGCGTTCGCGGACCGAGCAAGGTCGGGGCCTGCAACGCGAGAGCCGGACGCCTGTCCTGCCGAGCGAACCCGGGGGCGAGATGCGCCGGCAGACCTGCGCCTCGTGCCGCCCCCCGGGGCGGATGCGAGGGGCACGTAGACCAAGCAGGTCGCCGCCGGGAAAGCGAGAGCTGTACGCCGGTACTGCCGAGCGAACCCGGTGGCGAGATGCGCTGGTATACGTGCGCCTCGTGCCGCCCCTAGAAGGGGATGTCATCCTCCGCCGGCGGGGCGCTGTTGCCCCCACCGCCGCCGGCCGGGGCCGGGCCGCTCGGCGGGGCCGGCTGCTGGGGCGCGTTGCCCCAGTTCTGCTGCGGCGGGGCCGGCGCCGCGGGCGGGCCGCCGAAGTCGCCCTGGTCGACCGGGTAGCCGTTGCCGGGGCCGTCGAAGCCGCCGGACGGCGCGGCCGGCGCCGCCGACGGCGCGGGGCCCCAGTCGTCGGCCGGCGCGGACCCGCCGCCCTGCTGACCGCTCCAGCCGCCGCCCTGGCCGCCACCGCCGGGACCGCCCTCGCGGCCGCCGATGAACTGGACCTCCTGGGCGACGATCTCGATCGACTCGCGCTTGTTGCCCTGCTGGTCCTGCCACTCGCGCCAGCGCAGACGACCGTCGACGGCCACCTGCCGGCCCTTGCTCAGGAAGCGGGCGGCGTTGTCGGCCGAGTTGCCGAAGATGGTGACGTTGAAGAAGTTGGGCTCGTCGACCCACTGGCCCGCCTGGTCGCGCCGGCGACCGTTGACGGCCACGCGCAGACTGCAGACCGAGCCGCCGGACGGGAGTCCGCGGAGCTCGGGATCCCGGGTCAGGTTCCCGACGATCGTGACGCGATTGATCGGCATGGGGTCCTCTTTCTCGATTGCGTTGGCCGAGCGTAGCGGCCGCGGGGCCCCCGGAGCGCACGCTCCACGAAGTCGGCACGAAGGTCGTGCGGAGCCGGAACACGCGGTCTCCGTTCCGCCGGAGAGGCAGGATGCCAGGCGCCCCGGACGACGCCCGCGCCGCCGCGAAAAGGCCCCGGAAACGGGACGTGCCGCCCGGTGGGCGGCACGAGCGGTGTTCCGCCGAGACCGGCGGGACGGAGGAGCGGGGCTGCTCAGGCGGCGGCGGCCGCGGCGTCGATCTCGGCGAGATCGGGCAGGTCGACCGGGTTGCGCTGGAGCTTGATGATCCGGTGGCGCAGGACCGTGTCGTTGATCTTCAGCTGACGGTCCAGCTCGTTGAGCAGCTCGACCGGGCCCTGGAAGCGGAAGACGCGGTACTCGGCCTTCGTCTCGTCGCCGATCGGGTACGCGAGCTGGCGGACGCCCCACTCGCGGCCCTCGAGCACGGTGCCCTGGGCCTGGATCAGCTTGTCGAGGTCCACGGCCAGCTTCTGCCGGGTCTCCTCCTCCGCCGAGGCGTGAAGGAGAAGGACGAGATCGTAAGAAGGAGCGGGAGCGGCCATAGGAGTCAGCGCTTGCAGGAAGCGACGAGCGAGGCTACCAGAGGTCCGGTCCCGGAGGTCGGCCGCCTCTGCCCGCGAAATTGGGGGGGCGTACTTCCGGGGGCTGGCGGGTCTCTTCAGCATGACATCCGCACCGACCCGTCGGCCCGCGCTGCCCGCGTGGTGGCCGTCCGGCCCCTGGACCACCCCGATCGCGATCGTTGCCGCCGGCCTGGCCGTGGTCCTGGTCGCGCTCTGGCCCCGCCTCGGCAGCGCCCCGCCCGCGGTCCCGAGCGGCCGGCCGCAGCCGCTGGCCGACCCGTCGCCGCCCGCCGACCCGGCGGCGACGCCCCGCGCCCCCGCCACCGCGACCGCGCCCACGCCGACGTCCACGCCCGAGAACCCTCGGCCGCGGCCCCGCGGTCGCAGCCACCCGCACCGCGGCCGCGACGTTCCGCGCCGTTCCCCTCCCCCGCACCGCGTTCGTCCCGGGAAGCGGCTGCCTCCGCGAACGCCGCGCGCGCCGGTCCGGCGCCGCGCCACCGCCGCCCGTCCCGCGCCGCCGATCGCCCCGCCCCGCCGGACCGCGCCCGCGACCCCGCCGACGGCCAGGGCCACGCCCACGGCGGCTACCGCGCGCCCCTCCGCGACCCCGTCCGCGCCCGCCCCGACCCGCCGCGGCGGCGACGCCCCCGCCGAGTTCGGCCAGCCGTGACCGCCGTCCGCGACCCCAGCCCGGCCCCCGGTCCCGCCCCGCGGCGGGCCCTACCGCGCCTGGTCGGCGGCGGTCGGCGAACCCTCGCCGGCCCCGGCCCCGGCCGCCTTGCGGCGGACGTCGGCCAGCTGCTCGTCGATCCAGTCGCCCGGGTTGCGGAGGGTGATGATGTCGCGCAGGCCCTCGGCCCGGTGCTCGCGCTCCTCGCCGCTCATCGTCAGCGCGCGGTGGATCGCGTTGGCCAGCGCCTGGACGTCGAAGGGGTTGACCGTCAGCGCGAACTCGCCCAGCTCCTCGTGGGCGCCGGTGTTCTCGGAGAGGATCGAGACGCCGTCGCGCTCGTTGACGATCGGCCCCTCCTTCGCCACCAGGTTCATGCCGTCGAACATCGCGTTGACGATGTGGACGTCGTAGTGGCGGTAGGCGGCCATCGCCTCCTCGACGTCGTCGCGCAGCTTCAGCTGGATCGGCATCCAGTCCGGCGTCCCGTGGCGGTGGTTGACGACCGCCACCAGCGCCTCGATCCGCTCCAGGTACTCGCGGTACTCGGGCACGTCGGTGCGGGACGGCATCAGCTGGGCCATGAACGTGACCCGCTCGCGGAACTCCGGGTGCTGCTCCAGGAACAGGTCGAAGGCGGTGAACCCGCGGAGCACGTTCTTCGACAGGTCGGCGCGGTCGACGCGCAGGATCAGGAAGTCGCGCCGGCGGTGCAGCAGCTCCTGCTCGAACTCGCGCACCCGCGCCCGCCGCGAGACCTCGCGGGTGGCCTTGGCGTCGATCGGCAGCGGATAGGCGCGGACCCAGACCTCGCGGTCGTCGATCCGCACGACCCCCTGCTCGTGGTCGACGTCGAGGTCGAGCAGGTCCTCGCAGCACTGCAGGAAGTTGCGCCGGTAGCTGCGGGTGTGGAAGCCGACGATGTCGTTGGCCAGGATCCCGCGGTACAGCTCCTCGCGGATCTTCGTCGGCAGCACCCGCCAGCTGTCGGACTGCGACCACGGGATGTGCACGAAGTGGTGGAGGAACGCGTCCGGCCGCCGTTCGCGGACCATCTGCGGCACCAGGTACAGGTGGTAGTCGTGGACCATCACCACCGGCTGGTCGGCGCCGTCGATCTCCTCGACCACCGCGTCGGCCAGGTCCTGGTTGACCAGCTTGTAGCCGTACTCGTAGGCCTCGACCTCGTGCGAGCGGATGTCCGGCGCGTTCGACTGGTCCCACAGGTAATGCTGGATGAACCACAGCATCGGGTTGGCGATGATGCTGTAGAAGCGCTCGTAGGCGACGTCGTCGGAGACCACCAGCCGGACGTCGTAGGAGCCGCCCGACGGCGAGTCGACGGTGAAGGCGCCGCCGCCCGCCGCCCGCGCGCGATCGGCGTCGCCGCGGCCCATCGCGCTGGCGATCCAGGTCGCGCGGCGGTGCGAGGCCAGGCCGGTGAGGGCGGTGACCAGGCCGCCGGTGCCGCGGCTGATCGAGCCGTCGACGTCGAAGGTCACCGGCCCGCGGTTGGAGACGAGGACCAGGGGCTGCTGAGCGGGCTCGGCCATCGCCCCGAGCGTATCGCTCGCCTCCCTCCCGTTCGTCAACGACCGGTGGACGGGACCCCCGACCGGGGTCCCCGCCTACCGCCGCGGCAGCGTCATCGGCCGCGTGCCGAGCTTCAGCTCGATGTCGCGCGGCTTGCCGGCGCGGATCACGTGGACGGTGACGCGCTGGCCGGGCCGGAAGCGGAGGGCGACCTCGGCCAGGTCGGTCGAGGTCCGGACCTCCTGGTCGTCGATCCCCACGATCACGTCGCCGCCGGCGCGGTACTCGCCGACCTGGAACGACTTCGGCCCGCCGTCGGGACCGGCGATCCCGGCCTCCTTGCCGGGGCCGTCGGCGGGGACCTCCTGGACCCAGGCGCCGTGGTCGACGCCGAGCCCGAAGCGCTTGCCCAGCTGCGGGTAGACCTCGACGGTCGAGACGCCCAGGTAGGGGTAGGCGACCTTGCCGCCGTCGCGCAGCTGGCGGACCGAGCGACGGACCGTCTCGGCCGAGATCGCGAAGCCGACGCCGCTGCCGTCGCCCGAGGTGGTCTCGATCTGCGAGTTGATCCCGAGCACGCGGCCGCGGGCGTCGAGCAGCGGGCCGCCCGAGTTGCCGCGGTTGATCGCCGCGTCGGTCTGGATCGCGTCGACGGTCTCGAAGCCGGTCAGCGACTGGATCGAGCGGTCGAGGGCGGAGACGACGCCGATCGACAGCGACTGCTCCTCGCCGAACGGCGACCCGATCGCGACCACCGGCTGGCCGACGTGCGCGTCCTTCGGATCGGTGAACTGGAGCGGCACCAGCGACAGGCCGGCCGGGTCGATCCGCAGCAGCGCGACGTCGTTGAAGGGGTCGAAGCCGAGCACCTTCGCCCGCACCTGGTTGCGGTCGGCGAAGCGGACGTAGACCTCGTCGGCCTCGCGCAGCTTGTCGCCCTCGCCGCTGGTGACCACGTGGGCGTTGGTGACGATCAGGCCGTCGCCGGAGATCACGAACCCGGAGCCGAGGCCGCCGCGGGCGTCGAGCGGCCCGCTGCCGCTGCCCTTGGTCAGGACGGTCACCACGCCGCGCCCGAAGCGGGAGAAGATCTGCTGCGGGTCGATGTTGACCCCCGGCCGGCCGGCGCTGCCGCGGTCGGCCGCGACCTCGCGCACGACCTCGACCCGGGTCGAGGTGGCCGCCGCCGTGCCGTTGCCGTCGCCTCCGTCGTCGCCGCCGCAGGCCGCTAGCGCGAGGGCGGCGACGGGAACGAGCAGCAGGCCGGCGAGGCGCGGGCGGATCGAGGTCATGCGGGAAGCTCCAGGGTGAACGTCGTGCGGTGGGGCTGGCTGTCGACCTCGAGCTCCCCGCGCATCCGGTGCGCGAGCTCGCGGGCGATCGCCAGCCCCAACCCGGCCCCGGAACCGTCGCCGGTGCCGTGGAAGGGCTCGAACAGGTGCGGCAGGTCCTCGGGCGCGACGCCCGGCCCGCGGTCGCTGACCGCGATCCGGGAGACGCCCCCGCTCCGCGCGACGCGGATCTCCACCGCGGCGCCCGGATCGGAGTGCTTCAGCGCATTGTCCACGAGAATCCGGATGATCTGCTCCACCCTGGCCGGATCGCAGTGTTGCAGCACCGGCGTCCCGACCAGCCGGACCTGCAGCGCGCGACCGTCGCGCTCGACCACCGGCCGGAACTCGGCCGCGACCGTCTCCGCCAGCTGGTGCAGGTCGACGGTCTCGGGCCGCAACTCCAGCCCGCCGCTCTCGATCCGCGACAGGTCGAGCAGGTCGTCGGCCAGCCGCGCCAGCCGCTGGGTCTGCTTCGCCAGCTGGTCGAGGAAGCTGCGCCGGGTCTGCTCGTCCAGCTCCTCGTCGCGCAGCAGCTCGACGAAGCCGGAGAGCGAGGAGAGCGGGGTCCGCAGCTCGTGCGAGGCGGTCGCGATGAAGCGCTTGCGACTGCCGTCGAGCTCGGCCAGCTGCTGCCGCATCGTGTCGAGCGAGCGCGCCAGGTGCCCCAGCTCGTCGCGCGAGCTGGTGTCGAAGCTGGTGGTGAAGCGGCCGGCGGCGACCTCGCGCGAGCCCCGCTCCAGCCGCCGCAGCCGGGTCGAGACGCCGACCGCGACCAGCGCCCCGGCGGCCAGCGCGACCAGGATCGCCAGCACCGCGCCGAAGATCACCCGTCGCCGCACCAGGCTGACCGTGGCGTGGACGTCGTCGAGCTTCTCGCTGACCAGCAGCACCTCGAAGCCCGGCCGGTCGAGCAGCGCGTCGACCGGGACCACCACCCGCGCGACCGGCCGCGCGCCGTCGCTCGAGACGAACCGCAGCCGCCCGTCGGCCAGCGTGCGCCCCGCGAGCCGGGTCGCCGCCTCGTCCGGGGCGGCCGTCCCCTTGGTCGTCTGGAGCACGAACGTGCGCCCGTCCTGGGCGCGGGCCAGCAGCGAGACCGATCCGCCGGTGCGGGCCCCGGCGGTCTCGACGATCTCGCGCGCGGTCGGCGCGGCGACCCGCGGGGCCCCGTGCGGCCGTCGGGTCGGCGCCCGGGCGGCGGCGGCCACGTCCCGCGCGACCCGCTCGCTCTCCCCCACCAGCGAGCGCACCCGCTGCTGCGCCATCGAGCCCTCGAGCGTCGGCAGCACCTGCAGCGCGACCGCCGCGACCGCCACCAGGGCGACGCCGACGAAGGCCAGCGTCAGGCGAACGCGCAGCGACCAGCGCATGGTCAAGCATCACGGAAGCGGTAGCCGAGGCCGCGGACCGTGATCACGTACTCCGGCGCCTTCGGGTTGCGCTCGATCTTCTCGCGCAGGTGCAGGACATGGACGTCGACGGTCCGCCGCTCGCGGTAGGCCGCGCCGCCCCAGGCCCGCTCCAGCAGCATGTCGCGGGTGAAGACGCGCCCGGGCGCGCGGGCCATCGTCACCAGCAGCTCGAACTCCAGATGGGTCAGCTCGACCTCCTGCCCGCGGACCTCGACCCGGCGACGGTCGGGGTCGACGCGCAGGTCGCCGATCTCGATCGGCGGCGCGGCGCCGGTGACGGCGGCGGGCAGCGCCGCGCGGCGCAGCGCCGCCCGCACGCGACTGCGCAGCTCGCGGACGGAGAACGGCTTGGTGACGTAGTCGTCGGCGCCGTTCTCGAGCCCGGCGATCCGGTCGCTCTCCTCGCCGCGGGCGGAGAGCATGATGATCGGCACCGGGCTCTTCTCGCGCAGCCGGCGGCAGACCTCGACCCCGTCCATCCCCGGCAGCATCACGTCGAGCAGGACCAGGTCGGGACGGACGCGGTCGAACTGCTCGAGCGCCTCGGTACCGGTCCCGACCGCGACCACGTCGTGGCCGTCGCGCCGCAGCGGGAACGCGAGCAGCGTGCGGATCGACTCCTCGTCGTCGACCACGAGGATGCGGGCGGGAGCGTCCATGGCGGGAAAACAGCGTACTTCGCCGTTCACGGCGTCCGCCCGCCCGTCGTGCCGCCGGTACGCTGCGAGACCGTGCCTCTCCGGGTCGGCATCGGCGCCGTGCTGCTGGCGGTCCTGATCGCGGCGTTCTCGCTGCAGCAGCTGCCCGACCCGCTGCGCGCCGACCTCACGGCGGACGCCTTCGACGGCCCCGCCGCCGTCCGGACGCTCGACGAGCTGGCCACCCGCTACCCCGACCGCCGGGCCGGTTCGCCGGGCGACCAGGCGCTGACCGCGCGGGTCCGGGAGGAGCTGCGGCGGGCGCTGCCGGCGGCCTCGATGGCGGCGGACCGCTTCCGCGCCGACACGCCCGACGGCGAGCGGGAGCTGGAGAACGTCTCCGCCACGCTGCCCGGCCAGCCGGGTCCCGAGATCGTCGTCGTCGCCCACCGCGACGCGCTCGAGCGGGGCGCGAAGGCCGAGCTGTCCGGGACCGCCGGCCTGATCGGGCTGGCGCGGGCCGCGGGCAACGGGCGCTTCCGCCACACCGTCCGCTTCGTCTCGACCTCGGGCGCGTCGGGCGGCGGGCTCGCCGGGGCCACCCAGCTGGCCCGCACGCTCGGCGGCCGGACCGCGGCGGTGCTGGTGCTCGGCGACCTGGCCGGGCGGCCGGACCAGGCACCCTCGGTGGTGCCGTGGTCGAACGGCGGCCCGGCGGCCCCGGTGCGGCTGGAGCGGACCGTGGTCGAGGCGCTGCGCGAGGAGGGACTGCACGCGCGGGCCGAGACCGGTCTCTGGACCCAGGTGGTCCGGCGGGGCCTGCCGGCGACGGTCGGCGAGCAGGGCGAGATCAACCAGGCCGGGGTCCCGGCGGTGCTGCTGTCGGCCGGCGGCGCGACCCCGCCACGGGCCGACGCGCAGGTCGACCAGGCGCGGCTGACCGCCTACGGCCGGGCCGCGCTGCGGACGCTCTACGCGCTCGACGACCGCGGCGGCAGCATCGGCGCGCAGCAGTCGGGGATCGTGCTGGTCGGCCAGGAGCTGCCGGTGTGGGCGCTGCGGCTGCTGCTGCTGGCGCTGCTGGCGCCGCTGCTGGTGGGGGCGGCGATCGTCGGCCTGACGCTCGGGCGCGACGGCCACCCGCTGGCGGCGGGCGCGGCGTGGACGGCGGGCTGCGCCGTCGGGCCGCTGGTGGCGGGGCTGCTGGCGATCGGGCTCGGGCGGATCGGACTGGTGTGGCCATCGGTGCCGGCTCCCTACGCGGGGGCGGCGGTGCGGACGGGGCCCGGGGCCGGGTTCGTGGTCGCGCTGCTGGCCGCGATCCTGGTGGCGACGGTCGTCGTCGCCCGGCCGACGCTGACGCGCGACGCGACCGGGCTCGGCCGGCCGACGCGGGTGACGGTCGCCGCCGGGGTCTTCGCGACCCTGATGCTGGTGGTGCTGGCGCTGGTGGTGGTCGATCCGATCGCGGCGCTGCTGGTGCTGCCGGCGCTGCTGGCCTGGCCGGCGGCGATCGCGCCGCTGCCGATCGAGCCGATCCACCGGCTGCTGCTGGTGTTCGGCGGACTGGTGCTGCCGCTGGCGGCGGGCCTGACGGTCACCGCCAGCCTCGACGTGCCGTGGACGCAGGTCCCGTGGTGGCTGGTGCTGATGATCGCCGGCGGCCAGATCACGCCGGTCGGGCTGCTGCTGATGAGCCTGCTGGTCGGGGCGCTGATCGCGACGGTCGCCACCTTCGGTCCGCGACCGCGACGCAACCGGCGGCCGGCGGACCGCGAGCGGCGTCCCCCGCCCGACCGCGGTGCGCGGCGGCGGGCGTCGCGAGAGGCCCGTGAGGACATGGCCGACGCCTACGCGGAGGGGACGACGTGAGCCGAAGCGGATGGCCGGGGCGCGGACGGCTGCGGGTCGACCGGCGGCGGCAGCGCTACCACCGGCGCGGCGACGGCCCAGCCCGACGCTCGTCCGGGGTGATCCGGGAGCTGCTGCGGGGGCTGTCGGCGGTGCTGCTGATCGCGGGCACGATCGTGCTCGCCGACGTCGGCGCGACGCTGCTGTGGCAGGAGCCGGTGACGGCGCTGATCGCCAAGCTGCGCCAGGACGACCTGGCCAACCAGCTCGATCGGGCGCCGCTGCCGACGGCGTCGCCGGTCCAGCGGCGGGCGCTGGCGGAGATCGACGGCGACCGGGCCCAGCTGGCGTTCCTGGCCCGGCGCTACAAGCGGGAGCTGCGGCGCGGCGAGGCGGCGGGGCGGATCCGGATCCGCAAGATCGGGGTCAACAAGGTGGTGGTCTTCGGGACCGACCACGACGACCTGACGAAGGGGCCGGGGTTCTATCCCTCGCAGCCGCTGCCGGGGGCGCCGGGGACGGCCGCGATCGCCGGCCACCGGACGACCTACGGGGCGCCGTTCCGCAAGATCGACCGGCTGCGGCGCGGCGATCCGATCGACGTCGAGCTGCCGTACGGGCGCTTCCGGTACCGGGTGCTGCGGCTGCGGAGCGTGACCCCGGACAGCGTCTGGGTGCTGCGGCGGCGGTCGTACGACCAGCTGATCCTGTCGGCGTGCGACCCGCCGTTCAGTGCGGCGCGGCGGCTGATCGTGTTCGCGAAGCTCGAGCGCGGCACGGTCCGGCGGGCGGGCGACACGGCCTAGGACCGGGCGCCGCTGGCCGCTCAGGCGCGGTGCTCGAAGCCGGTCCAGGCGACGGGCGCGCCGTCGCGTTCGAGGACGACGCCGGGCGAGTCGCCGGCGGCCGCCGCGGTGACCTCGCCGATCCAGGTGACGCCGGCGCGGGCGAGCGCGTCGGCGCGGGCGGGCGGGGCGGCGACCAGCAGCTCGAAGTCCTCGCCGCCGGCGGCGGCCAGCTCGGCCGGGTCGCGCTCGACGGCGGCGGCGACGGCGTCGACCCCCGGCTGGCGCGGGAGCCGGTCGACGGCGATCCGGAGCACGGCGTCGGAGGCGCGGCCGACGTGGCCGGCGTCGGTGGCGACGCCGTCGGAGAGGTCGATCGCGGCGCGGGCGCCGAGCCGCCGCAGCCGCTCGCCGAGGTCGAGCCGCGGGTGCGGGCGCAGGTAGCGGTCGAGCAGCGCGGCGCGGACGTTGGGGGCGAGGGCGGCGCGACGGGCGCGGGGGTCGGTGAGCAGGGCGAGGCCGGCGGCGCTGCCCCCGAGCGGCCCGGTGACGCCGACGCGATCGCCGGGTCGGGCGCCGGAGCGGAGCAGGAGGGCGTCCTCGTCGGCGGCCCAGCCGACCACGGTGACGGTGACGACGAGGGTCGAGCCGGCGGTGACGTCGCCGCCGGCGATCGTGGTGCCGGTGGCGGCGGCCAGGCGTTCCATGGCGCCGACGAGGCTGATGACGTGGCCGTCGTCCCAGTCGGCGGGGAGGGTGAGGGCGACGTAGGCCTCGCCGGCGGCGACGCCCATCGCGGCCAGGTCGGAGAGCGCGGTCGCCAGCGCCCGGTGGCCGACCACGTCGGGGGTGACGTGGGGATCGTCGGCGGGCAGGTGAACGCCGAGGACGGTGGTGTCGATGCTGGTGACGGCCAGCGCCCCGGCCCGGACCACGGCGGCGTCGTCCCCGGGCCCGACCACCAGCCGCTCGTCCGGCGCCCGCAGCCCGGCGAGGATCCGGGAGATCAGGTCGCGTTCCGCCACAGGCAGAGGATGGCGGGGGCGGCGGATGGGAGGTGGGGTCGGTCGGGCGGGCGGCAGGGCGCCGGTCGGCGGGCGGCGGGCGCGCGCGGCGGACGGGGCCGAACCGGTGTCAATCCGCCCCTCCCCTTCCGAACTGGCGTCAATCCGCCCCGCCTACCGGGGTGAGATGACGCCACTACGCGGGGGCAGGGGTCGTTTGACGCCAGTTCGCCGGATGCCGGACGTGGATGCCTGGTGTTCGTGGACCGAGGAGGTCGCCGCCGGGGAGCGAGAGCCGTACGCAGTACTGCCGAGCGAACCCGGTGGCGAGATCCAAAGCGTCCACGGACGCCAGGCGCCGCAGCGGGCGGATGCGAGATGCGCCGGTCGACGCGCGCCTCGCGCCGCCCGCGTCCTAGCGGTGGCGGTACACGATCCGCGCGCGGCTGAGGTCGTACGGGGAGACCTCTACGCGGACCCGGTCGCCCGGGAGGATGCGGATCCGGAAGCGGCGCATCTTGCCGGCGACGTGACCGAGGACTTCGTGACCGTTGTCGAGCTGCACCTTGAACATGGCGTTGGGCAGCGCCTCAACGACCTCGCCCTCGAACTCGACCTTGTCCTCTTTGGCCATACCCCTTGACGGTAGCACCGAACGGGGGTTCGACGTCCTGCGGGTAGGAAAGCGGATCGCCCGTCGTGACCGGGGATCGCGGCGTCCGCCCGTCACGGTGTCGACCTACCGCGGCGGAGCCTGAGGCGGCGACTCGTACAGCTCGCGCGGGTAGCGGCGGCCGTCGCGACCACCGCCTCCCCCGCCACGATCACCACCGCGCGGGGTCGTCGAGGTCCCGTCGCCGGTCCCGTTGTCACCGCTCGCCCCGCTGCCCGGATCGGCGCGGTTGCCCTCGCCGTAGTCGTACCCGTAGCCGTCGGGGTAGGTCTGGCCGTCCCCGCTGCCGCTGCCGTCGCCGTAGGGGTCCGTCCCCGCCGGGCTGCCGGAGCTGGTGCGGACGCCGCTGAAGGGCACGAGGCCCTGGAACTCGCCGCAGAACTTGCCGTGGGCGGCCGCCATGTAGTCGTGCCAGATCGGCCCCGGGACGGTGGCGCCTTGGATGTTGCCGCCGGCGCTGGAGGTGGAGTAGATCGTCTTGCGGCTGGCGGGGTAGCCGACCCAGACCGCGGTCGACATCCGCGGGGTGTAGCCCACCAGCCAGACGTCGGAGGGCCCGTCGGTGGTCCCCGTCTTCGCCGCCGCCGGGCAGCCGAAGTTGGCGCTCGAGGCGGTGCCGCTCTGGATGTCCTTCTGGAGGATCCGGGTGACCTCGCTGGCCACCGGCTTGCTGACGGTGCGCACCAGCTTGACCGGCTGTGGATGGTCGACCTTGCCGCCCGGCCGCACGACCTTCGTGATCGCCCGCGGGTTCACGCGCCGGCCGCCGTTGGCGAAGGTCGCGTAGGCCCGCGCCATCTCCAGCGGGCTGACGCTGGCCGCGCCCAGCGCCTCCGACGGCACGCTGATCAGCTTCGACGTGATCCCGACCTTGCGGGCCATCTTCGTCACGTTCTTCGGCCCGACGTCGAGGTCGAGCTGGAAGAAGACGGTGTTGACCGACTTCAGCGTCGCGGTGACGAGGTCCATGTTGCCGCCGCCGCTCTCGCCGGCGAAGTTCCGCACCACGCCCGTCCCCCACTGCGGCGGGATCGGGAAGGTCGCCGGGGCGCTGTAGGTGGTGCTGGGGCTGAAGCCCTGGTTGAGCGCCTCGGCAAGCACGATCGTCTTGAAGGTCGAGCCCGGCTGCCGGCGGCCCTGGGTGGCCAGGTCATACTGGTTCTGGCCGAAGACGGCCGACGAGGCCGCGGCCTGGATGTCGCCGGTCCGCGGGTCGATCGTCACCACCGCCGACGACGGGTCGCCCGCCGCGGGGTTCAGGTGGGCGGCGATCGCCTTGCGGGCCAGGGCCTGCTTCTTGAGGTCGATCGTCGTGTAGACCTTCAGCCCGCCCTCGGCGACCGTCTTCTCGCCGTAGAACTTGATCAGCTTCGCGCGGACGTAGTTGAGGAAGAACTGCTCGCGGCGCTTGGCGTAGTAGCCGCCCTTGGTGATCCCCAGGTCCTCGCCCTGGGCCTCGGCCGCCTCGGCGTCGGTGATGTAGCCCTGGTCGGCCATCCGCCGCAGCACGTCGTTGCGCCGGTCGAGCGCGGCCTGCGGGGCCCGGTACGGGTTGTAGGCAGACGGCGCCTGCGGCAGGCCGGCGATCATCGCGGCCTGGGCCAGGGTCAGCCGCTTGGCGGTGGTGTTGAAGTAGACCCGGGCGGCGGCCTGGACGCCGTTGATGTTCTGGCCGTTGGGCGCGTTGCCGTAGGGGGCGGTGTTGAGGTAGGTGGTCAGCACCCACTCCTTGCCCGAGCGGCCGGGGTGGCGCTTCTCCAGCTGGTCGGCCAGCTTCGCCTCGCGGATCTTGCGCTTGTAGCTGTCGTCGCGGTCGCCGGTGTAGAGGTTGCGGATCAGCTGCATCTCGAGGGTCGACGCGCCCTCCTTCGTCTCCCGCTCGGCGAAGTTCCGCAGCGCGGCCCGGAAGACGCCCTCGACGTCGACGCCACCGTGCTCGAAGAAGCGACGATCCTCGACGGCGACGGTCGCCTCGCGGACGTTGTCGGCGATGTCGCGCTGGCGGACCGGCGTCCGCAGCGTCGGTCCCGAGATGAAGCCGAGCCGCTGGCCGTCGGCCGCGTAGACGACCGACGTCGCGCCCGGGTTCTTCGGCCGCAGCTCGTCGAGGTCGACCCCGTTGGCGACGCTGGCGACGTAGGCGACGGCGCCCGCGCCGGCGACCGCCATCCCGACCACGAACGTCGCGATCACGATCAGGAGGACGCGGGCGGCGCCTCCCCTCGCGCGACGCTGACGGCGCTTGCGGGCTGCGTGGGACATCGGGAGTTGGGCGCAGGACACCCCCGTCGACGATCGACGGACGGGTCGAGGCGCTCATGAACAGTACCGTGGCCCAGGATCCGGTCCTGCTGGGCGGCGCCGTTCCTGGCGCCGTGCCGTTCGCGCCGCGGCGCGTGGCGCGACCGCTCAGCGACCCGGCGTGGCCGGGTCGACCGCGGTTCCGCCACCGTCCGGCGTCGCCGCGCCGTCGGCCCCGGTCGCGCCGTCGAGCGGCTGGCCGTCGGGGCCGGTCTTCTCGTCGCCGCGGCTGCCGGCGTGGGCGCCGGTGCCGCGGGTGCCGGAGAACGGCGCCTTGCGGAACGGGCCGCAGCTGCTGCCCTTGGCGGCGATCATGAAGTCGTGCCAGGTGCGCGCGGGGCGTCCGCCGCCCTGCTCGCCGGTCGGGTTGCGCGAGAGCGGGTAGCCGACCCAGGCGACGGTGGTCATGTCGCGGGTGAAGCCGGCGAACCAGGCGTCGGCCTCGTTGTCGGTGGTGCCGGTCTTGCCGGCCACCGGGCAGTTCGGCAGCGCGGCGCTCTTGCCGGTGCCGCCCTGGACGTTCTTCTCCAGGATCTCGTTCGCCTTGCTGGCGACGCCGGCGGAGAAGGTCCGCACGGCCTTGACCTTCTGCGGCCGGCGGACGGTGCCGTCCTGGAGCACGACCTTGGTGACGATCCGCGGCACGATCCGCTTGCCGCCGTTGGCGATCGTCGAGTAGGCGCGGGCGACCTCGAGCGGGCTGACGCCGTCGGTCAGGCCGCCGAGGCCCTCGGCCGGGGCGCTGATCAGCTTCGAGGTGATCCCCATCAGCCGCGCCGCCTTGGTGACGTTCTCCGGGCCAACGTCGAGGTCGAGCTGGGCGTAGACCGAGTTGTCCGAGGCCAGCGTCGCCTTCGTGATGCTCATCGAGCCGCCGCTCTTGCCGCTGTAGGTCTTCGGCGACCAGCCGGGCAGCAGCTCCTCGCCGCTGCGCGAGGTGTAGACGGTCGAGTCGGGGTCGATCCCAGCCCGCAGCGCGGCCATCAGGACCATCGTCTTGAAGGTCGAGCCGGGCTGGCGCTTGCCCTGGGTGACGAGGTTGTACTTCGTGTCCGAGTACTGGGCCGTCGAGGCCATCGTCGTCACGTCGCCGCTCTCGGGTCGGATCGAGACGATCGCGCTGGCCGGGCCGCCGGGGATGAAGTTCTTCTGCAGCGCGGCGCGGGCCTGCTGCTGCTTCTTCAGGTCGATCGTGGTGTAGATCTTCAGGCCGCCCTCGCGGACCCGCTTGCGACCGTACTTCTCGATCAGCTCCTGCCGGACGTAGTCCATGACGAACTGCTCGCGGCGACGGGTGTAGAAGTCGCCGTTGCGCAGCCCCAGCGGCGCGTCCTGGGCCTCGGCCGCCGTCGTCCCGGTGACGTAGCCCTGCTCCGCCATCCGCCGCAGCACGTCGTTGCGGCGGACCAGCGCCGCCTTCGGGTTGCGGAAGGGGTTGTACTGCGACGGCGCCTGCGGCAGGCCGGCGATCAGCGCGGCCTGGGCGAGCGTCAGGTCCTTGGCCGACTTGTTGAAGTAGACGCGGGCCGCGGCCTGGACGCCGATGATGTTCTGGCCGTTCGGCGCGTTGCCGTAGGGGACGCTGTTGAGGTAAGTCGTGAGGACCCACTCCTTGCCCTCGCGGCCCGGGTGGCGCTTCTCCAGCTGGTCGGCCAGCTTCGCCTCGCGGATCTTGCGCTTGTAGCTGTCGTCCTTGTCGCCCGTGTAGAGGTTCCGGATCAGCTGCATCTCGAGGGTCGACGCGCCCTCCTTCGTCTCCCGCTCGGTGAAGTTGCGGAGCGCGGCGCGGAAGATGCCCTCGACGTCGACGCCACCGTGCTGGTAGAAGCGCCGATCCTCGACGGCGACGGTCGCCTGGCGGACCAGCGGCGACATGTCGCGCGAGCGGACCGGCGTCCGCAGCACCGGACCGTCGATGTAGCCGAGCTTCGTCCCGTCGGCCGCGAAGACCACCGAGTTGCCGCCCGGGTTGGCCGGGCGCAGGCGGTCGAGGTCGACGTCGTCGGCGATGCTGGCGACGTAGCCGACCGCGCCGGCACCGCCGATCACGACGCCGACGGCGATCGTCACGAGGAGGACGAGGAGGACGCGCGTGGCGCCTCCCTTGGCACGGCGCTGACGGCGCTTGCGGGCTGCGTGGGACATCGGCGGGGGAGGAACGGTCCGCTCCCGGCCGACCCGATCTGGACGACCCCGCGGCGAACGCGTTGCGCCACAGGGTACCGGGCCGCGGACGCCGTTCCTTCCCGCTGCACGGCGGCGTGCGCGGCCCGGCGACCGGCGGAGGACCGGTCGCACGGAGCGCGCGAGTCCGCCACCATGGAGCCGGATGGCCGCTCGCGACCAGTCGCTCGACGCCCCGGCCAGGCTCCGTCCGCCGCGGGTCCGGACGGCCGCCGCGACCGCCGACGCGACCTGGGCCCGGACGGCGCTGGCGGTGCTGCCCGCGTACCTCGTCAGCCGCCTGATCGTGCTGCTCTCCGGGGCCGGCGCGGTCTCGCTCTGGGGGACGACCAGCCGCGACGGGGTGGCCACCGCGACGACCTTCGACCCGCTCGGCCGGACCGCCGAGCTGGGCCACGACCTGAGCGTGCTGATCGCGCCGCTGGCCCGCTGGGACAGCGTCTGGCTGCTGGACGTGGCCGACGTCGGCTACCCGACCGACTACGCGCCGCGGACCGCGTTCTTCCCGCTCTACCCGCTGCTGGTGCGGCTGGTCGGGACGGTCCTCGGCTCGCCGCTGCTGGCCGGGCTGCTTGTCTCCGGCGCCTGTGCGTTCGGCGGCGCGATGCTCGTCCACCGCCTGACCGCCCGCGAGCTGGGCGCGCCGGCGGCCGGCGCGGCGGTCTGGGCGCTGCTGCTCTTCCCCGGGTCGCTGTGGCTGAGCGCGGTCTACAGCGAGGGGCTGTTCCTGCTGCTGTCGGCCGCCTGCGTGCTGGCCGCGCGCCAGGACCGCTGGGCGCTGGCCGGGGTCCTCGGGCTGCTGGCGGCGCTGACCCGCAGCGCCGGCGTGGTGCTGGTGGTGGCGCTGCTGGCGACCGCGGGCGAGCGCTGGTGGCGGGCGCGACGGGCCGCCGCCGACGGCGACCGCGGCGGCTGGTCGCCGCGACCGGCGCTGCTGGCCGCGGCCGCGGTCCCGCTCGGCACGGTCGCCTTCCTGGTCGGGCTGGCGCTCGGCGGGCACCCCTGGGACCAGCCGTTCGCGGTCCAGGGCGAGTGGGGCCGGGAGAGCGCCGGGCCGCTGGTCGGCGTTGCCGAGGGGGTCCGCGCCGGCGCCGACGGGGTCGCGCAGCTGCTCGGCTGGGTGGCGGCCCAGGGACCGACCTCGACCGCCTGGATGAACGTCGGCCTGCTGGCGACGCTGGCGGTGGCGGTGGCGGCGCTGATCGGGGCGGCCCGACGACTGCCGCCGGCCTACGCGGCCTACGCCGGCTGCGCGCTGCTGCTGCCGCTGAGCACGCCGGCGCTGGGCGAGAGCCAGCCGCTGATGTCGCTGCCGCGGTTCGTCGGGGTGCTGTTCCCGCTGGCGATGTGGGCCGGCTGGTGGCTGGCGCGCGGCCCCCGCTGGCGGCGCTGGGGGCTGGCCCTGCTCGGCGCGGCGCTGCTGGCCGGGACCGCGGCCCTGACCGCGCGGTGGACGTTCGTCGCCTAGCCACGGGGACGCAGAACCCCCTCCGCCAGTACCGTTGCGCCGACGATGAACGCGTCCGCGAACCGGTCCAGCGCTCCGCCGCGGCGCAGCTCCTGGGGGCTGATGGAGGGATTCCTCGCGCTGGTCGTCACCCTCGGCGTGACGCTCTTCGCCAGCGTTCCGGCGGCCGCGATCGGCGACGGCTCGGACACCGCCGAGGTCGCCGGCAAGGTCCTCTCGCTGGTGATCCAGAACGTGATCTTCGTCGGCGCGCCGGTGGCCTTCCTGACGATCGTCGGCGTGCGGGTGCGGCGCAGCAGCCTCGGCCTGCGGGTGCCGGCGCGGATCTGGACGGCGCTGGCGATCGTGGTCGCGGCGTTCGTCGTCTACCTGCTGCTCTCGAACGGCCTGGCCGAGCTGCTCGGCGTCGGCGACAAGCAGGACGACCTGCCGAAGGACCTGGGCGTCGACATCAGCCCGCTGGCCGCGATCCTGATCGGGCTCTGCACCACGGTCCTCGCCCCGATCGGCGAGGAGGTGCTG
This sequence comes from Patulibacter defluvii, assembly GCF_034096925.1. Classification (NCBI taxonomy): domain Bacteria; kingdom Bacillati; phylum Actinomycetota; class Thermoleophilia; order Solirubrobacterales; family Patulibacteraceae; genus Patulibacter; species Patulibacter defluvii. The sequence continues at coordinate 127,168 of NZ_JAWZSQ010000006.1, read as the reverse complement.
ATGCGCGGCGTGGTCTTCCCCGGCCTTCGCGACGGGCTGGCGCGGTGGATGCCGATGGGCGTGGCGATCGGGACCGCGGCGCTGATCGACGGGATCCTCTTCGGCGGGCTCCACGCCGGCGGCACCGACGCCGGGTTCCTGCCGATCCTGGCCGCGTTCGGCGCCGTCCTCTGCCTGCTCTACCAGGCGACCGGCTCGCTCTACGCCCCGATCCTGCTGCACGCGACGAACAACGCGATCGCGATCTCGGCGGCGAAGGAGTGGAGCTTCGGCCAGGGCGCCGCGCTGTGGGCCGGCGCGATGGTGCTGCTGGTCGCGATCGCGCTGGCCGCACGCGCGATCGAGGGTCGGGTCGTCGGCGGCGACAGCACCGCGCCGGCCTGACGCGACTCCCCCGTCCGCGCTAGCCGGCGCCCGCTCCCCCGGCCCGCCCCGACCATTCCTGGGGTGTTCTCCCGGGTCCCCCAGGTGCCCCTCCGGGGTATCTTGTGGGCGATGACTGGCTCCCGCTGCCGCGCCCGCGGCTCCCTCGCAGCGCTCGTTCCCGTCGCGCTGCTCGTCGCCGCTCCGACCGCCGGGGCCCAGGTCGCGACGCCCTCCGCCGCGCCCGATCAGACCGTCACCGCGCCAGCCCCGGAGCCGGCCGCGACCGTCCGCCAGGAGGGCACCGAGCCGCCGACGACCCCGGTCCCGCCGCCCACGCTGAAGCTGACGCTCTCGCCGGAGAAGGCCCGCGGCGGGCTCGCGTTCAAGGGCGACCACTGGCGCGCGCTGGTGGTGACCGACAAGTACGTGCCGGGCGTGAAGGTCACGGTCAGCTTCGCGATCGACCACAAGCGGACGATCACCCGCCGGGTGCCGCTGGAGCAGGCGAAGTCGGGCGACCAGGGCGTCGCCCGCGCGGTCTTCTTCAGCCGCACCGCCAAGCGGGTCGTCGTCCACGCCCACATCGGCAAGGGCCAGCCGGCGGCGGAGACGAAGCCGAAGACGACGATCGTCAACCAGATGACGCCGTCGGTCCAGGCCGGCAACCGCGGTCCGGCCGTCCGCTGGCTGCAGGCGAAGCTGAAGGCCAAGGGCTACGTGATCGGCGAGAAGGGCCTCTACGACGCGCGCACGCAGCGGGCCGTCCTGGCCTTCCGCAAGGTCCTGCGGATGGCCCGCACGACCAGCGCCAACAGCGACGTCTTCCGGGCCCTGCAGGCCGGCCGGGGCGCGTTCAAGGTCCGCTTCCCCAGCCACGGGCGCCACGTCGAGGGCGACATCTCGCGCCAGGTGATCGCGCTGATCGGCAAGGGCGGCAAGGTCGAGCGGATCTACCACACCTCCTCCGGCGCGCCGGCGACGCCGACGATCCGCGGCAGCTTCCGGGTCTACATGAAGGACCCGGGCACGAACGCCAAGGGCATGTACAAGTCCTCCTACTTCATCCGCGGCTACGCGGTCCACGGCTACCCGTCGGTCCCGACCTACAACGCCAGCCACGGCTGCTTCCGGGTCCCGATGGCCGACGCCGCGTCGATCTTCGCCTGGATGACGATGGGGACGATCGTCGACACGTACTAGCCTCCGGCGCATGAGCGCCGCGAAGGACACGCTGATCGCCGAGCTGCGCGAGCACGCGCTGGTGCTCGGCGAGGTGACGCTGACCAGCGGCGCGACCGCCTCGTACTACGTCGACGCCAAGCGGGCGATCCTGCGCCCGGCCGGCTTCCGGGCGCTCGGCGAGCTGGTCGTCGCCGAGGCCGAGCGGCGCGGCGCGACGGCGGTCGGCGGGATGACGATGGGCGCCGACCCGGTCGCCTGCGCGGCGCTCGCCGGCGGGGCGGACGTGAAGGCGTTCTTCGTCCGCAAGGAGACCAAGGCCCACGGGCTCCAGCGGCGCGTCGAGGGGCCGTTCCTGACCGACGAGGACCGCTGCCTGGTGGTCGAGGACGTCGTCACCACCGGCGGCTCGACGGTCAAGGCGCTGGAGGCCCTGCAGGCCGAGGGCCGGACGGTCGTCGGCGTCGTCTCGGTGCTCGACCGGCTGGCCGGCGGCGGCGAGCGGATCGAGCAGGCGGCGGGCGCCCCGTACGTCGCGCTGGCGACGATCGACGACGTCTACCCCGACCGGCCCGCCAGCTGAGGGAGCGGGCCGATCGCCGCCGATCCGCCGGACTGGGGCGCCACGCGCGCCGAGGGCGGGGCGGACGGCGATGGCGCCTCGCTGCTGGTCGGCCACGGCTTCGCGCTCTACCGCGGCCCGGGCGGGACCGGTGACCGCCACGCCCACCACGCCGTCCAGGTGGCGTGCGCGTTCGACGGCCGGCCGCTCGAGCTGGAGCTGGACGACCGGCGGCTGACGGCGGCCGCGGTCGCGATCCCGAGCAACGTCCCCCACCGGCTGGGGACGCTGTCGCGGCGGGTCGCGATCCTGTTCGCGGAGCCGCTCGGGCTCGACGGGCGGCGGGTCGACGCGGTCGCGCGGGCGCGGCTGGGGCAGCCGCTGAACGGGCTGCTCGGGTCGCTGGCGTGGCCAGCGGCGGACGCGGCGGCGGCGCGAGCGTTCGTCGCCGGGGCGCTCGGCCGGCTCGGTGGCGCCCCGGCGGGCACGGCGCCGCTGTCGGAGCCGGTGGCCGCGGCGGCGGCGTACGTCGAACGGACGCTGCCCGGCCCGCCGACGCTGGTGGCGGCGGCGCAGGCGGCGCACCTGTCGCCGTCGCGGCTGACGCACCGCTTCTCGCCCGAGATCGGGCTGCCGTTCAGGCGCTACGTGCTGTGGATGCGGCTGCGGCTGGCGGTGGCGCGGCTGGCCGAGGGCGGCTCGCTGACGCGGGCGGCGGCCGACGCCGGGTTCAGCGACTCGGCCCACCTCAGCCGGAGCTTTCGGCGCGCGTTCGGCCTGCCGCCGTCGGCGCTGCTGGCGATGCGGCTGCTGGCCGACGACGACCGCTCCGTTCAAGCGGCAGCGGTGCCGCCGGCCTAGCGTCGGTCGGGCCATGAGCGACGACGCGATCCTCCCCGCCAGCGGCCGCTTCCTGCCGGTCGGGGTCTACGACCTGGGCCTGGCCCTGATGATGCGCGAGGGCCGCTGGCGGCCGGCGCTGACGCGGGCGGTGCTCGACGAGTTGCCGCTCGACGGCCGCGCGGTCGAGGTCGGAGCGGGAACGGGCGCGTTGACGCGGCGCCTGGCCGAGGCGGCGGCACCGGGCACGTCGATCACCGCGGTCGAGCCGGATCCGAACGCGCGGGCGATCGGCGAGCGGCGGACGCCGGGGACGGCGGTGAGCTGGCGGAGCGGTCGGGCGGAGCAGCTGCCGCTGGCGGACGCCAGCCAGGACGCGGTGGTGCTGGCGCTGGTGCTGCACCACCTGCGGCCGGACGCGAAGCGGGCGGCGCTGGTCGAGGCGCGGCGGGTGCTGCGACCGACGGGCGCGCTGCTGATCGCGGACTTCGGGCCACCGCAGGACCCGCTGATGGCGGTCGCGTTCGCGTCGATCGAGTTGCTGGACGGGCCGGCGACGACGCGCTCCCACCGCCGCGACGTGGTCCGGCGGACGATCGCCGAGGCCGGGTTCGCGCCGCCGGCGATGTTGGTGCGGCTGCGGACGGTGGCGGGGACGCTGGAGCTGCTGAGGGCGCGGCCGGCCTGAGGGCCACGTCAGCCGCGGCCGTCGCCGCCGGGCTTGTCGAGGCGGTCGGCGAGCCCGCTCTTCAGGATCCGCCGGCCGAGGGCGGCGCCGCGCGAGTTGCCGCCGACGAGCCCGGTCTGGGCGATCGAGAGCGCGAGCGTCGAGACCGCGCGCCGCAGCTCCTCGATCGTCTCGGCCTCGCTGCGGGTGGCCGGCGGGGCGGCGGCGTCCGGCGCGGGCGCCGTGGCCACCGGATCGGGCTCGGGGGCGTTGGCCGATGGTCGACCGAGCAGGCCGTCGCCGGCGAGCATCTGGCGGGCGCGCGAGCCGCCGATCTCGACCGTCAGCTCGCGCACGAGCTGGGCGTCCTCGCGCAGCGCGATCCGCTGCTCCTCGGGCAGGGCGCGGTACTGGCGGAGCGTCGAGACCGACAGGCGGAGCAGCTTGAAGGGAAGCATCGGCGGGGGGAGCGACCAGCCTACGGCCCCTTCCGCCCACCGTCCACCGCCCCACGCCGCCCGCCCCGACGAGCGACTACGCTCCAGCCTGCGCCCCCATAGCTCAGGGGATAGAGCATCGGTTTCCTAAACCGTGTGCGCAGGTTCGAATCCTGCTGGGGGCACCTCGCACGAACAACCTGCAAATCAGCCACAGTCGCGGCTCTTGGCTGATTCAAGGCCGCAGATTTGTTCAAGATTCTTGTTCCCCAGCGGTCGCGACCGTGGCAAGCTGGGAAACATGGCAACGACCGCTGCCGCTCCCGCGACCCGCGAGGTCACCGGCTTGGTTCGCGTCGAGGAGCGCGCGAAAGGCAAGGTCTGGGTCGCTGCCTACTTCCGCCGCGATGGACGCAAGGTCCGAAAGACCCTCGGCATAGCGTGGGTCCGCGACAGCGGCCGGCGCACGGCCCGGGGCGCCATCATCTGGCGGGCCGGCGCCGGGTCGAAGCCGGAGGGCTACCTGACGCCCAAGGAGGCCGACGCCGCACTCGCCGAGCTGCTTCACGCGGAGAAGCGGCGCCCGATCCGCGACGTGCCATCGGTTACCCGCAAGACGGTCGATGACGTCGTCGCCGCGTGGTTGACGCACGCGAAGAAGGTCAGCGGCGTCTCGGCGGCGACCTATCGGGGCTACGAGTCGCTCGGCGTGGTGATGCGCGAGCGTCTCGGGCGACGCACCGAGGTCCGGTCGTTGCGCGCGAAGGACATCCGCCAGTTGCAGTCGGAGCTCCTCGACGCCAAGCTCGCCCGCTCGACCGTCCACCACCAGATGACCGCGACCCGCGCCGCGCTCGCGTTGGCGAAGGAGAACGGCTGGATCGACGCCAACCCCGCCGACGGCGTGAAGATCGTTCCGCTGCCGAAGGTCGAGCCGGACTTCAACGTCCTGGAGCCCTCGCAGGTCGAGCGGGTCGCTGCCGCGGTGGCGACGGTGCCCGACGGCGAGTTGCCGCGGATGCGCAACGGCGAGCTGTGGGAGGACCTCGCGACGAAGGTCGTCTACACCCGGACCCTCTGGGCGGATCTCGTGCGGATCGCCGCCTACACCGGCCTGCGAATCGGCGAGCTTCGCGCGCTGGCGTGGGGCGACATCGACTGGAAGGGCCAGGTCCTGCGCGTCACGCGGAACCTCCCGGCGACCGCGCCCGCCGGCACCTAGCCGAAGGCCCCGAAGTCGGGCAAGGCGCGGCCGGTGCCGCTGATCCCGCAGGCGATCGAGGCGCTTCGCCGCGTCGAGAAGCTCGGGCACCCCACCGGCCCGAAGGACCTCGTGTTCCCGTCGCTCGACGGGGGGCCCTTCGACGCGGGCCGGGTGCGCACGGCGTTCTACGAGGGCCTGGTCGCGGCGAAGCTCGCTCATCTCCGCGAGGAGCCGAACCCGATGACCTTCCACGACCTCCGGCATACGTTCGGCACGATGGCGGCCCGCGTGTTCCCTCTCGCGGATGTCCAGGCGTACTTGGGCCACAGCGACATCACGACGACCATGCGCTACGCGCACCACGTGCCTCGCACCGACGCTGCGACCCGACTTGCGATGGCCTTCGACGCCGATATCGCGGTATAGAAACGCCCCGACCGGCGATCGCAGCGCAGGTTAGAGCGGCTGTGTTTTTGCTCGGCGGTGCGATCGTGGCCTCGTGAACCTGACGAAGGCCCACGTTGACACCGGCTCTGAACTATCTAGTTCATCTTCGCATTCTGTTCTCTGCATGGCTCTGAGCATAGCTGTGTCTGAGTTGGGTGCTCGAACGGCGCTTGTTCTGATACTCCGGGCGGCTGATCTGCGATGCTTCATCTCGTGGACGTTGTCCCGACAAACCTCCTCGGCGAAAGGCCGATGCGCACTCGCCCCTCGCTCGTTAGCGCGATTCTCGAAGCTTCGAAGCGAGACCATGTCCCGATCCGGCGCGCGTTCGTGCAAACGCCCGGGAAGGGGACCGCGCGCTCGACGCCTGGACCTCTCGCAGAGATGGTCCGCCGCGGGAACCCGGGGTTGTTTGAGCAGTGGCTCCTCGCGCGTGCACTCGCCAGCGGCCAAGGTCACCAGATTCGCCGCCCGACCGAGGTCTTCGCAATCGCTGCGGGCCTCGGTGACGGAGACGCTGGGATCCGCACGGCCAGGCGCAACTGGAAGATCCTCGAGCAGCTCAACCAGGTGTCGGTGGGTCGCGCGGGCCGACGGCTCGAGATCACGTTGCTTGACGAGAGCGGCGATGGCAGTCGTTACAAGCACCCAGGCCGCAGTGGCCGCTACTTCAAGCTGCCGCATGCCTATTGGACCTCCGGCTTTCACGAGCGGCTGTCACTGCCCGGCAAAGCGCTGCTCTTGATCGCGCTTTACGAGGACTTCGACTGGTTTGCGCTGGCGCGCGAGCACGCGACGAGGTGGTACGGGCTCAGTGAGAGCACGATCGCACGCGGTCTCGCAGAACTGCGCCGGCACGGAGTTCTCGAAGCACAGGGGTACTACAAGCCAGCGCTGCTCGAGGATGGACCCGGCTACACCGTCATGAACCGGTACTGCCTTCTCGCGCCGTTTGGCCCCAAGGGCCGGGTCCGCGAGTCGACTCCGGAGATCTTCAAGCTTGCTCCGTCGCGACGAACCGAGTCGCCTTCCCACGGCGATAGCGAGGTCGCGACAACGCCAGCGGCGCAATCCAGCGTCGGAGCGTGAGCGGGAACCGGGCGGGGCGCGACGGCGCCCCGCCCGGCTGCAGTCTCAGCATGACAAAGCCAACCACCGTCCGCAGCTCGAACGCTTCACACGACGGGATGTCGCCCCTCGCTCGGTAGTCGCGTGACGCGCTGCGTCTCGTCCGACTTCGCCCCCGAACGCCCCGTCGATCCGAGACGGGGCTACAGCGCCTTGCCGCTCTCCATAGCGTCGAGGAGTGCCCGCGTGACGGTGGGCAGGTGAAAAATCCGGCGCGTACCGAGTTTCACCGACGGGAGCCGGCGAGCACGCGCGAGGTCGGAAATTGTCGTCGCTGGCACGGCCTCCCCAAGGTAGGCCGCAACGCCCTCGGCGTCCGTCCACTCCGCAGCCGTGGCGAGGACCTCGCTGACAGCGGCGCTCATGCCGGTTCTCCTTCCCTCTTCACCAGCCCGGGAGAGCGCGTGGCCGGCTGGGCCGCTCCCTCAACCATCTTCTTGAGTCGTCTGTCTCGGAACCACGGTCGCAACCGGAGCCGGGCGGGTGGCAGGGTGCCGTAGACGAGGATGGTGCGGTCGTGTTCGCGGGCGGTGGGTCCGTCGACGAGCGGCCGGAAGGTCGAGTCAAGTAGCGGGACGTGGTGTACCTCGCTGACCACGCCACGAACGACGTAGGCCGGCGGGTGGCCGCGGGCGAGGAGCCCGAAGGGCGACGAGTCCGTGGCCACCCGCCGGCGCGCCGGGTCAGGCGGCCACCTCGAGCGTCAGGGTCGTGTCGACCTCGGGGTGGTCGGGGATACGACGCATCGAGAGCTCGGAGAGGTACCGGCGGCCGATCGGCCATTCCTCGTGCTGCTCGATCAGGACCATGCCCGCGAGGCGGATCAGGGCTTGGTCGTTGGGGTAGATCCCCACGACATCACTCCGGCGGGCGATCTCCTTGTTCAGTCGCTCCAGCGGGTTCGTCGAGCGGAGCTTGCGCCAGTGCTCCGGGGGCATCTCGTAGTAGCCGAGGAGGTCTTCTTCGGCGTCGGCCAACAGCCGGGCGACCTTCGGTGCCGGGCCCGAGAGCCGGTCGACGACCTCACCGAGCCGCTCCCGGGCCTCGAGCCCGTTCTCGCTGTTGAAGACCTGCCGGATCGCCGTGGCCACCGCGGGCTGCTGCGCGCGTGAGACGTGGCCGAGCATGTCCCGCAGGAAGTGGACGGTGCAGCGCTGCCAGCGGGCGCCGATCACCCTCCCGATCGCGTTGCGGAGTCCTTGGCGGGCGTCGGAGATCACGAGCTGCACCCCGGACAGGCCACGTGCCCGGAGGTCGTGCAGGAACTCCGTCCAGAACGCCTCGGTCTCGGCCTCGCCGACATCGAGCCCGAGCACCTCGCGCTGCCCGTCCTGATTGACCGCATACGCCACGACCAGCGCCTTCTGGCGGACCGTGCCCTGGTGACGGACTTTCTCGATCTTCGCGTCCAACCAGAGATACGGAAACCGACCCGCAAGCGGCCGGGTCCGGAACGCCTGCACCTGCTCATCGAGCCCCTGGCACATCCTCGAGACCTGGTCCTTGGACAGCGACAGGCCCATCTGCTCCACCAGCCGATCGACCTTGCGGGTGGAGACGCCGTTGACGTAGGCCTCCTGCACCACCGCCACGAGCGCTTGCTCGTGCCGCTTGCGGGGTTCCAGGAACGAGGGGAAGTACGAGCCCTGCCGGAGTTTCGGGATCGCGACGTCGACCTGTCCGGCGCGGGTGTCCCACGCGCGGTGGCGATACCCGTTGCGATGCGTGACACGACCCTCAGATCGTTCGCCGAGCTCGGCTTCGATCAGCCGCGAGACCTCGGCCTCGATCAGCTCGCCGACCATGAACGCGACGCTCTCCCGCACGACGTCGCCGTGGCTGGACAGCAACTCTTCCGCGGCGCTACGCGCCGCGGCCGTACCCTCGGAACGGGCCATCGTGGTGTTCTCCTCGGTGGATCGCCGAGTCGCCCCTGCCAAGAGAGGACCGGCGGTTCACGGGCCACCGCGATGGCCCGCCCTCGCCCTCGGCGAGGTACACCACTTCTACCGACGTGACCCGCAGCTGCTGATCATCGACGAGCTCGGGTACCTCCCGATGCCCGGCGAAGCAGCGAGCCATCTGTTCCAGGTGATCTCCCGGCGCTACGAGCACGGCTCGATCGTCCTGACGACGAATCGCGGCCTCTCGGAGTGGGGCCACATCTTCGAGGACACGACCGTCGCAGCGGCGATCCTCGACCGGCTCCTGCACCACGCCACGGTGCTGCCGATCACCGGCGACAGCTACCGGATGCGCCACCACCAGAGCGCGCTTCGCGCGCTCTGCCCGGCCCTGACGGGCCGCTCTCAGGGTGGGGAATTCACGTGATCCTTGACACACCAGGCCGACTATCCGTCGCGGTGGACGGCGATCGAGTCGATCGCGGGGAAGCTCGACAATCAACGCCCAGACGCTGTCCAACTGGATGAAGCAGGCGAGGATCGATCAGAATGAGATCCCCGGGGTCACGAGCGACGAGCAGCGCCGGATCAGGGAGCTCGAGCGGGAGAACCTGTCCCGCGTCAAGATCGGTGGCACACCCGTTAGTTGAGTCCGAAGGCCCCGCGAACGCGTGGGTCGGGCGGCTCGCGAAGGCCGCCCGGAGGGCGACCGAGCGAGCCGCCCGACCCACCGTCGCCAGCCGACCGTCGGGCTCCTGTTCGTGAAGGATGAGCACCGTGGGACGACCGTCAGCTCGCCGTCGCTCGGCGAGAGGCGTTCGTCGAGCTGCCACCCGCCGCAACCGCGTGTGGCAGATGGACTTCTTCGAGTTCGAAACGAGCGGTGGCGGCACCTGGCGCTCCGGCGACGTCATCGACTACGCCACGAAGTACGTCCTGGCTGGCCCGGTCACGGCCACCTCGACCGCCCGGGACGCGATCGACTCACTGCAGCTCGCGATCGCCGAAGCCGAACGGCTCCTCCGCGGGCCGCTCCTCGACGAGCTCACCGACCCCGAGACCGGCGAGCTCACGCCGGTGATCGTCGTCACCGACAACGGCCAGTGCTTCAAGAGCCGCACCTTCGAGCGGTTCATCGATTCCCGACCCGAGCTGACACGTCGGAACGCGGCGCCGGTCGCCGCAGACCAACGGCGTGATCGAGCGCTACCTCGGCGCGATCAAAGATCGAGCACCTCTGGCGCGACCTGCCACCCGACTGCCCCCAGATGCAGCAGATGGTCGCCGCGTTTCGAACGATCTACAACGAGATCCGCCCGCACGAAAGCCTCGCCGGCGCCCGGCCGATCGCGGCCTACCTCCCGAACCCTCGACCACCATCAGCACCCCAGTTCAAACACGCCATCTTGTGTCAGATTCTTGACGCGGGACATCGGCGCCGGTGGCCGCAATTTCTGCTTGGGTGCTGCGCTCGCCAAGCTCGAGTTGCGGATCCTGGTCGAGGAGACGGTGCGGCGATTCCCGCAGATGATGATCAGCGACGAGGCGACCTACGCCGTGTCACAGTTCGCCAGTCAACTGCGTACGCTCCCCGTCCGTCTCCATGGCTGACGTGGCCGTGCGGGGCGTGCTCGAGCGGGGCGCCCCGACCGGGCGGAGGTCCCGTGGACGCACCGACGGTCCGCACGCGGGGCGCGGGCCGAAGAGGGCCACCGCGCACGTGGCCGCGGGCTCGATGCTGACCAGCTACGTGCTGGCCTCGCGCGTGGGGTTCGCGACCGGCGCCCTCGCGGCCATGATCGGCGGACTCGGATGGTGCGCCGCGAGCTGGGACCGCGATCACGGGCCGGCGACCGCCGTCGGCCTCGTGGGCGTTTACGTCGGGGCCTTCGCGGTGTCCCACCCGGTCTCCCGGTGGGTGGGCGCCTGGCCCGCGGTAGCGGCGGGCACCGCGGCGACCGGTCTGGCGACGCACCACATCGCCGACCGGCGGTACTCGACGGGCCGCCGGTCCGAGACGCCCGCGGCCCGGCCCGACCTCGCATAGCCCGGATCCGGGCCGGTCCTCGTCGGATCCGCGCCCGGATCCGACGAGCTGCCCGGCGGGGACCCCCCGGGCGGCTCAGGAACGGTTGACCGGCGTGAGGCCCAGGTCGGGGAACGGCGCGGGGCCGGCCTGTGCTCCCAGCGAGTCGGAGAGGAACGCCTCGATGTCCTCCACCTCAGGCTGATCGCCGAACGTCACCTCCGCCGCGACGGAGTACGGGGCGATCACCTGCGCCACGCCGCCACCGCACACGAACACCTGGCCGGTGTACCCCGAGCCGTTGGGCCCGGCGAGCGCCGCGACGATCGGGGCCACGCTGGCGGGCCCCCATGGATCCGTGCCCCCCGACCCGCCGGGGAGCGCGCCGAAGGTCCCCTCGGTCATCCGCGTGCGCGCACGCGGAGCGATCGCGTTGCACATCACGCCGTAGCGCTGCATCTCCCGGGCGACGGTGACGGCGAACGACGCGATCCCGGCCTTCGCGGCCGAGTAGTTGGCTTGTCCGACGTTGCCGTAGAGCCCGGCCTCCGAGGTCATACAGAGCACACGGCCGTCGACCGGCGCGCCGGTCTCCTTCGCGCGGGCACGCCAGGCGGCACACGCGGCGCGGGTAACCAGGAAATGCCCGCGGAGGTGCACGGCGATACAGGCGTCCCAGTCGTCGTCGGTCATCGAGAACACCATCTTGTCCCGGAGGATGCCCGCGTTGTTCACCACGATGTCGAGCTGCCCGAACTCGCCGATGGCGCGCTCCACCATTCTCGCCGCGTCGTCGACGTCGCTCACGCTGCCGCCGTCGCCCACCGCCGTCCCGCCGGCCTCGGCGATCTCGCGGCAGACGTCCGCGACCGGCCCCTCGTCGGCACCCTCACCCCGCCAGTCGCCGCCGAGATCGTTCACGACGACCTTCGCTCCGCGGCTGGCGAGCAGCAGGGCAATCTCGCGGCCGATCCCTCGTCCGGCGCCCGTGACCAGGGCGACGCGTCCATCCAGGCTGTTCATGTGATCTCCGATCGTCGGTACAACGCCGTCTGAGAGGCGGCTGGGGCAATGTTAGTATCGATTAACTCGCGGGTGGGGCGAGCGCTTCGGTCGCTCGGCCTCGCGGGCCGGATCACCCGTGCCGCGATGAGCGGTCCGCGGTGCGTGGCCGCCACGTGGGCCGGACCGCAAAGACCGGCCCACTCGGGCGACGTGGACGCCATCGTCAACGGGCACCGAGCGGAGGAGTAGACCGCGCAGCCCCATTACTCGCAGTGTGCCGACCCGATCCGCACGTCTCGCACCTGCGGCGGCGTCGGCCCGAACCAAAGAAAACCTTACGCGCCGGTCGCTGTGGTTATTGTCGGCTAACGCGACGCCCTCTCAGGGCCGCCGAACCCCACGCGACCGCATGCCCGCGCGACCCCGCCGCCCACAGATTCTCGCTCTCTCCGCCCTGACCGTCGTCGCGGTGGTGATCGCGATCCTCGTCCTGACCGGGCGGGGCGAGCCGTACCGCGTCACCGCCGTCTTTCCCGACGCCGCACAGCTGGTCAACGGCAACCTGGTGAAGCTCGGGGGCAACACCGTCGGGACGGTCGCGGCTATCGACCTGAACGACCGTGGGCAGGCGGCGGTCGAGCTCAACATCACCGAGGGGATCGCGCGTCCGTTGCACGTCGGGACTCGTGCGGTGCTGCGCAACACGTCCCTCTCCAGCATCGCCAACCGCGTCGTCGTCCTCGAGCCGGGACCCGACGACGCGCCCACGATCGCCGACGGGGGGACGATCTCGGCCGTCGACACACGTGGCGCCGTCGACATCGACACCGTCGTGAACACGTTGGACGCCCGGAGCCGCGCCTACCTGCGCGACGTGACCCGCGGCGGGGCGACGGCGCTGCGCGGGAACGAGCAGGCGACCAACACCTTCCTCGAGAAGATCAACCCCGCGCTGACGCAGACGCGGCGGACGCTCGAAGAGGTCACCGCCGACGAGCCGGCCCTGCGCCGCCTGATCTCGGCCACTGCGGGGGTCTCGGCCACCGTCGCCGACCGGCGCGACGACCTGGGCTCGCTGCTGGAGAACAGCGCGGTCACCTTGCGCGCGGTGGCGTCCGAACGCGAGGCGCTCAGCAGGACGATCCGGCGCGCACCCCGCGTGATCGACCGGGCGAACACCACCTTCGCGAACGCGCGCCCGCTGCTGCGCCGGGCCGAGCCGTTGCTGCGGGACCTCCGGCCGGTGGCGCCGCGGCTGGCCGGCGTGCTCCACCGGACGCGGCCGCTGCTGCGCGACGTGCCGCCGCTGTTGCGCGACGCGCGGGCGACGGTGCCGTCGCTCAACCGCGGTCTGGATGCCCTTCCGGGTCTCGCCGACTCGGCGGTCCCCGCGCTCCAGCAGACGACCGGAGCGCTCGACGACGCCAAGGGGATCATCGACGAGGCCCGGCCCTACACCCCGGATCTCGTCGGGACCCTCACGTCGTTCTACTCCGGCAAGGCGGCCGGCGGGTACGACGCCAACGGCCACTACACGAGGATCTCCTTGAACGTCAGCAGCGACACGTTGCCCGAGGAGCTCGTCCCGGCCCCGCTCTCCGAGGGGCTCGGCGGACTCGTCGACCTCCTCGGTCCGATCACCGGCACGAACCTGTCGACGCCCCAGGACCGGGTGCTGCGGCGCTGTCCGGGCGGGACGACGCAGACGGCCGCCGACCGCTCCAACCCGTGGCCGATCGGCCTCGCCGGCACCTGCGACCCGGCCGGGGTCCCGCTCGGCGGGAAGCTCACCCCGGACGGGAGTCGGGCGAAATGACCGCCCGGGCCCCGTGGCGGCTCGTCTCCGCCTTGCTGCTCAGCGCGGCACTGCTCTCCGGGTGCGGCGGGTCGTCGACATCGTCCGACGACGCGGTCGACGCGCTGTTCCCGAACGCCAGCGGCGTCGGGAAGGGCCAGGACGTGCGGATCGCCGGCGCCCCGGTCGGCTCGGTGACCGACGTGCGGTTGACCGACGATCGCCGGGCACGCGTGTCGATGCGCATCGACCGGCAGTTCCTGCCGTTCCGCGGCGACGCCGGGTGCACGATCGAGCCCCAGTCGCTGATCGGCGAGAAGTTCGTCAACTGCGACCCGGGGACCGCGTCCGCGCGGCCGCTCGTCTCGCGAGGCTCCGGCACTCCGACGATCCCGATCGCCAAGAACACCAGCCCGGTCGAGCTCGACCAAGTCATCGCGATGCTCGGGATGCCTACCAACGTGCGCTTCCAACTCCTCCTCAACCAGTTCGGCGCCGGGTTCACGACCCGGGGTGAGGACCTGTCGACCGCCATCCGGCGGGCCGTGCCCACGCTCCAGTACGCCCGGGACACGACGCAGATCCTGGGCCGCGACCGCGCCCAGCTGCGTCGGCTGATCTCGGCGACCGACCGGGTCGTGGGGGCGCTGGCCGACAGCCGCCGCGCACTCGGATCGACCTTCGAGAACAGCGCGCGGACGCTCGCGGCCACGACGCGGTACCGGGTGCAGCTGGACCGCGCGATACGTGAGCTCCCGCCCACCCTCTCGGCGCTGCGACCGGTCCTCAGCTCGCTCCAGAGGCTGACCGCCGACGGCACGCCGACGCTCGCGGCGATCCGGCGGTCGACGCCGGCGGTCCGCCAGCTCGCCGGCGACCTGCCCCGGCTCTCCCGCGCGGCGCGGCCGACCCTCTCGCGGGTCGCCGACGCCTCGGCCGCCGGCACGCCCGTGTTCCGGCGACTCCTGCCGCAGCTCCGTCTCCTCGAGCAGGACACCAGGTCCCTGGCGCCGTCCATCGACCTCGCCGGACAGCTGACGCCGAGCCTCCGCTCCAACGCCGTGCCCGAGTCGCTCCTGAGGTTCTTCCACAACGGCGGCCTCGCCATCTCCCGGTACAACAGCAAGGGCCACATCGTGGGAGCCAACGTCATCGCCCCGCTGGCCTGCTTTCCGCTGGCGCTGGCGGGCACGCAACCCGGATGCTCCGCCCGCTTCGCCGACGACGCCAACGGGCAGACGGAGGCGCGCGAGCGCGGAGGGGCGGGACGATGAGGCGGCGATCGTCCTTGGCCGGCAGCCCCGTCCTGATCGGCGCCGCCACCGCGTTGATCGCTCTGGTGGTCGTCGTCCTGGCCTACAACGCGAACTCCGGTCTGCCGTTCGTGGAGACCTATGACATCACCGCAGACGTCGCCGACGCGGAGCAGCTCACGACCGGCGTCGACGTCCGCATCGGGGGCAAGCGGGTCGGTCAGGTCAACGGGATCACCGCCGAGCGGCGCCGGACGGCACCCAGGCGCCCTTTCGCCTCGTTGGAGCTCAAGCTGGATCGCGCCGTCGGCCCGATCCCGGTCGACTCGACGATCCGGATCCGGCCCAAGAGCGTGATCGGCGCGAAGTTCGTCGAGCTCGAGCTCGGTCGCAGCCGGCGGACCATCCCCGCCGGCGGGGTGCTGCCGGTGTCGCAGTCCAGCGCGTCGGTCGACGTCCAGGACGTCTTCAACGTCTT
Organism: Patulibacter defluvii; assembly: GCF_034096925.1. Classification (NCBI taxonomy): domain Bacteria; kingdom Bacillati; phylum Actinomycetota; class Thermoleophilia; order Solirubrobacterales; family Patulibacteraceae; genus Patulibacter; species Patulibacter defluvii. The sequence goes on along the minus strand of NZ_JAWZSQ010000006.1, from coordinate 111,877 downwards.
CGACGCGGGACGCCGTCGTGCCGTCCGTCGCGTGGTGGGCGAGTTCTCCACCGCCGCCGCCGGCCGCGGCGCCCAATTCAACGCGGGGTTGTCGATCCTGCCGTCGGTCCTGCTCGACGGCGGCCGCGTCCTGCGGAACCTCGCAGCACCCGGGACGGATCTGCGCGGGTTGGTATCGGGCCTCGATCGCGCCTCCTCGGCGATCGCCCCGGTCGCTCCGCAGCTGCGGTCGGCCGTCCCCGGCGCCCGAGACACGTTGGCCGCGTTCGCGCGCTCGGACGAGGCCTTCGGCGAGACGATCGATCGGACCCCGGCGTTCGAGCGCGCGGTCCAGCGCGCCGCGCCCGTGGTCTCGCCCGTCCTGCGCGAGGCGGCAGTGCTGGCACGGGAACTGCGTCCGGGAGTCCGCGCACTTCCCCGGACGGTCTCCGCGCTCGGGGACGCGGTCGACGTCGGGGTCCCCGTGCTGCGGCGCGCCAGGACCCTGGGCCCCCAGATCCGGGCGACCGCCGCGTCCCTGGACGACCTCGCGCGTCGCGACACGACCACCGCTGCCCTGACCCGCCTGGACCCGATCGGACAGAACGTCCTATCCGTCCTGCAGCACAACGTGCCGCTGGAGATCCGCTGCAACTACCTCGGCCTCTTCGGCCGCAACTCCGCGGACATGCTTGGGGACGGCGACGCCTACGGCAATTGGTTCCGCGCCCCGCTGCAGGTGCTCGGCATCCAGAACTTCAAGAGCCCCGATGTCGCCCCCGACTTCCGCTACCAGGTCTACCCGGACAACGTCCCGGGCGGCTGCGCCATCGGCAACGAGGTGTTCCGCCGGGGCTCGCTCATCGGACGCGATCCCGCTCAGGGCGCGATCCGCAATCCGAGGACCCCGAGGCCGGCCGGCATCCCGGAGGGCCCCCGATGAGCCCGCTGATCGGCTCCCGCGCCCGACGCCGGCGCACGACCTCGTCGCCCGAGCGCCGTCGACGGCAGAACCTGCTCTGGGGCGCCGTGACGATCCTCGTCTCGGTCGTGGTCGTCTCGGTCGTGTTCGGCGGCGTTCCTGGCTCGGGTGGCCCGAAGGTCACGATCATCACGGCGGACTCCTTCGCCCTGCGCGCCGCGACGGCGACGAAGGCCCGTGTCGCGGGCATGGACGCCGGCCGCGTCACGAAGATCGAGCCGGCTCCCGGCCGACCGGGGTTCTCGGCCGTGACCGTGGAGCTGACGTCCGACGCGCCCGCGATCCGCCAGGACGCGACGGTGAAGATCCGGCCGCGACTCTTCCTCGAGGGCAACTTCTTCCTCGACATCGCCCCCGGGACTCCCGGGGCCCCGCCGCTGGGCGACCGTGCGATCCCGCCGGGTGCGACCACGGTCGCGGTCGCGGCGGACGAGGTCTTCTCAGTCTTCAACTCCGACACCCGCGGGGACCTGCGGACGACGCTGCGCAACCTCGGACGGACCCTCGACGGCGGCGGGGCGGGCGAGCTGGGCGCCGTCCTGCGCGCGTTGCCGGCGCCGACCCGGGACCTCTCCGTCGTCGCCCGGGCGGCGCGGGGCCAACGCGACGGCGACCTCGCTGACACGGTGCGCGAGACCTCCAGGGTCATGGACACCTTCGACCGCCACCGTGCCCAGCTGGCCGGCGCCCTGCGCGAGGGCAACCGCACGTTCCAGGCCACGGCCGCCCAGGAGCAGGGCCTCCGCGGCACGCTCGCCGGACTGGACCGCGTCAGCCTGACGGCCGGCCCCGTCCTCCAGCGCGTCGACGGCGCGATCGACCCCGCGGAGCGGCTCATCGCCACCGCCACGCCGCTCGTGCGACGGCTCCCGACAACGCTGGACCTCGCGATCCCGGCCCTCCGGACCACTTCGGACGTCGCCCGGCGCGGGCAGGTGCAGCGCCTCCTCGGCGAGGTCCGGCCGACGGCCAGGAGCGTCGCCGACGCCACCGGACCCGCTGTCGAGGCGCTGGATGCGGTCCGGCCGATCTCGCGGTGCCTGAGCCGGAACATCATCCCGATCCTCAAGAGCGAGGTCCCCGACGGCCGGCTCAGCACCGGCATGCCGATCTACCGGGAGATCCTCTCGGCGTCGGTCGCTTTCGGCGGGCAGATCCAGAACTTCGACGCAAACGGACCCTACGAGCGGTTCCTCGTCACGATCGGCGACTACCTCGTCTCGTCCGGCACCGGCGCCGCACGGCAGGAGACGCGAATGGCCGAGCCGATCCTCGGCTCGAGCCCGCCGAAGCGCGACACCCCGCCGCCCTACCGTCCGGACGTGCCCTGCGAGACGCAGGACCTGCCGAAGCTCGCGGTCGCACCGACCCCCTTCGGCGGCATCGTGCGGAGGAAGCCGATCAACGCTCCCCGGGTCCGTGCGGCGGTGAAGACCTTCGTCGAGCAGAACGCCGACGTCACGTCGACCGGCAAGGCCGGCATCAAGCCGCTCCAGGACGCCCTGAACCGCATGCTCGGCACGGACGTGAAGACCACGGCGGCCCGGTCCGGCGACGTCCGGTCCGACCGGGTCGACGACCCCACCTCGATCATCTCCGGAATCGACGAGATGCTCTCGCGGATCTTCCGCAGCTCCGTGCCGCGCCCGACGACCACGACAGGAGCGCGCCGATGAGAGCGTTGCGCATGGCCCTGAGGCAGTACTGGTGGGCGGTCGGCGTCATCATCGGCGCGGCGGCACTGTCCGCGGTCGTGGGCGGCTACATCCTCGTCCAGCAGCGCTTCCCGGTCCCGGGAGAGGAGACCTACACGTTCGAGGCCGACTTCGCCTCCGCCCAGGCCGTCACGCCCGGGCAGGGCCAGCAGGTGCAGGTGGCCGGGGTCGACGTCGGCGAGATCGCCGGCGTGCGGCGCAAGGACGGCCGCGCGATCGTCAAGGTCCGGATCAAGCGCGACCAGCTCGACAGCGTCCACCGCGGGGCCCGGCTCACGCTGCGGCCCCGGACGGGGCTCCAGGACATGACGATCGACCTCGACCCGGGTGACCCCCGCGCGCCGGAGATCGACACCGACCAGATCGTTCCCGCCGCGCAGACGGTCTCGCAGGTCCAGATCGACGAGGTCCTGCAGTCGCTCGACGCCGACACGCGGGCCTACTTCCAGGGCGCGCTGCAGGCCACCGCCAAGGGCCTCGGGTCCCGCCCCGACACGCTCCGGCGGGCCCTGCGGGTCGCGACCCCGGCCCTGCAGAGCACCGGCGGCGTCCTGCGCGCCGTCCGCGACCGCCGGACGGCCGTTCGCAGCCTCATCAGCGGCCTCGGGCGGCTCACCACCGAGCTCGCCGACCACCAAGAGGCCGTCGGCGACACGATCGACCGCGCCTCGGACACCTTCCGGACGATCGGCAACCGCGGACCCGAGCTGCAGCGCGCGCTCGCGCAGCTCCCGTCGACCCTCGACACCGCCGACCGGGCGCTCCGCGACACCGGCGCGTTCGCCGGGGAGCTCCGCCGCACGTCCACGCCGTTGCGGCCGGCGCTCGACGACGTCCGTGCGGCCCTGCCGACGGTCGATCCGCTGCTGCGCGAGCTCCCGGGCGACCTGAGGCCGCTCGCGGCGCTCAGCTCCAGCGCGGTCGCGCCGCTCGCCTCGGTGCGGCGCAGCGTCGACCGGCTGCGTCCGCAGCTCCCGGCCCTGCGGACGGTGGGCAAGGACGGCCAGTACCTCCTCAACGAGGCGGCATACAACCCGCCGGGCCCGGAGGAGGGATACGGCTTCAGCCTCGCGTGGGTCCTCCATAACGCCAACTCGATCCTCTCCCGCCAGGACGCCAACGGCAACGCGTACTTCGGGCAGGTCACGCTGTCCTGCGAATCGGTGCGCGCGACCCTGAACGCCGACGCCCAGCTGCAGAGCGTCATCGGCCTGATCACCTCGCTCGGAGTCTGCAAGTGAACAAGAACCGGCCGCACGTCGCGCAGATCCTGGTGATGGTCGTCTTCGCGCTGACGTCCTTCGCGCTGCTGCTCTTCTTCTGGTCGAGCTTCGGCGGCTCGGTCCCGCTGCGGGCCAAGCAGTACCAGGTGACCGTCGACTTCCGGCAGGGCGCGCAGCTAGCCGGGTACGCCGACGTGCGGATCAGCGGGGTCAGCGTCGGCAAGGCCATCAAGGTCGCCCGCCCGTCCGGGCGCAGCGGCGTGACGCGCGTCACGCTGGCGATCAAGCCGAAATACGCGCCGCTGCCCGCCGACACCCGCGCAACGCTGCGGACGAAGACCCTTATCGGCGAGACGTTCATCGCCCTCTCGTACGGTCGGCGCGGCGGTCCGCGGATCGCCGACGGCGGCAGGATCCCTGGCCGCCAGGTCGTGGAGAGCGTCGAGATCGACCGGCTCGTCGACGCGTTCGACGCACCGACCCGCGAGAACCTCCGCCGCGTCCTCAGTTCCTCCGCATCCGCTCTGCGCGGCAACGGCCCCGACATGAACGCGGCCGCGGGCGAGTTCGGCCCGACGCTCGAGAGCGCGGACGGCCTCCTCCGGGTCCTGGACCGTCAGTCGCGCGAGGTGGCCTCAGGGACACGCGACCTCGGCACCGCATTCTCGACGCTCGGCGAGCGCACGGGCGCGACGCAGGAGCTGATCCGCAGCGCCGACGCTGCGTTGCGCGCCACGGGACGCGTGGGTCGCAGCCTCAGCGCGACCCTCGACGCCCTCCCGGAGTTCATGGTCCAGGCCCGGCAGACGGTCAACCAGGTGCGGGCCACCTCGAAGGTTGCCCGTCCAGTCGTGGCCGACCTCCGGCCGGTGACGCCCCTCGTCCGCCCTGCGCTCAACGACGTTCGCGAGATCGCTCCGCAGCTGCGCGACACGCTGCGCGACGTCCGACCGGCACTTCCACGGGTGGACCGCGGACTCCCCCGACTGCGCCAGATCGTCAACACCCTCGGTCCGACGATGGACGTGCTGGATCCGGTGACCGCAGACCTGCAGCCGGTGTCGGCGTACCTGAAGGCTTACCGCCGGGAGCTCCTGGTCACCTTCGCCAACACGGCAGCGGCGGAGCAGGCCTCCGCGCGGGACTCCAACGGCAAACAGCGCAAGTACCTGCGGTTCCTGCCGGTGGTTTCCGACGACGCGCTCGTCTCGAGCACGACCCGCCTGCCCACCACGCGGTCGAACCCCTACCAGCGACCCGGCGCGCTCGAGGACTTCCCGCTGAAGTCGTTCTCGTGCGACCACCTCCAGAACACCGCGGCGCCGCTCTCGGCGGCGCTGGGCCTCCGCGGGAACGTGCCGTGCCGCGTCCAGTCCCCGTACGTGGTCGACGGGCGTCCGATGCAGTTTCCGCGGTTGGAAGAGGCGCCGCCGGTGACCGGCACGAACACCAGGACACGAGACGGACGATGACGACGACCCACCCCGGAGACGATCGTGCAACGACAGCGATACATCGGCATGAGCACCGGCAGCTTCGAGACCACCGCCGAACGTGGACGGCTACGGTTCTTCGCCGAGGTGATCGGTGACACGGACCCGGTCCGGACCGATCTGCAGGCCGCCCGCGATGCCGGGTATGACGACCTGCCGGTCCCACCGACCTTCCTGATGGGTCTCGACGCCGAACGGCCGGACGGGTTCGCGTACCTGTCGATCATGGGGGTCGACCTCCGGAACGTCCTGCACGGCAGTCAGGCCTTCGCGTACCACCGTGTGGCCGTGGCCAACGAGCCGCTCCGGTACGCCTCGCGCATCGAGGACGTCTACGAGAAGAGCGCGGGCGCGCTGCAATTCATCGTCCGCTCGGTGCAGATCAGCGACGGCGCAGGCGCGCCGGTCGCCGACCTGCGGTCCACCATCATCGAACGTCGTCCCGGGGGTGCGTCGTGAGCGCCGGCCTGCAGGACGTGGCGGTGGGGACGGTGCTCCCCGACTTGGAGCTCCCGCCGATCTCGCGGGCGACGCTGGCCCTGTTCGCCGGCGCCAGCGGTGATCACAACCCGATACACATCGACAGCGACGTCGCCCGGTCTGCGGGGATGGACGACGTCTTTGCCCACGGGATGCTGTCGATGGCCTATCTTGGCCGGCTGCTGACGGCCTGGGCCCCGCAGGACCTGCTGCGGTCCTTCGAGGTGCGCTTCGCGGCGATCACGCCCGTACGCGCGCGACCGGTCTGCGCGGGAACCGTGACGGCGGTCGAGGAACAAGACGGCGAGCGTCTCGCGACCATCGAGCTCCGGGTGACGCTCGAGGACGGGACCGTGACCCTCGCGGGCACCGCGCAGATCGCGGTCCCCACCGCGTCCTGACCACGGCACCACGAGTCGGGTGTCCGTCCTCCCCTGCGGTTTGCGTAGGGGAGGACGGACGCGCCGCTCGCGGGGCTGGAGCGTCGGGGAGAGAGGACGGAGACCCCCGAAGGGCAGCGGGATCAGACGGAAACCACGGCGCGCCAGACCTCGTCGTCGTCGGCATCCGCCTCGCCCCGGCGGCGCAGATGGTCGAGGTGTGCCCACGTCTCCATCTGCGCGAGCATGCGGTCCGCGGCCGTCGTCGCCCGCGCGCCGAAGATCCGATCGCTGAGCTCGGCGAGCGGCACGGCATCGTGCTCCACGGCCGACCGCAGGCGGTCCAGGCGGACCTCGTGGTGCCGGATGAGCTCGGCAGCACGGGCGTGCCCGTCGGAGTAGGGGGGGCCGTGCGACGGCAGCACGAGGGCCGGGTGCAGATCACCCGCGCGGAGCAGCGACGCGAGGAAGTCCGCCAACGCATCGGAGCCGTCGAACGCTGGCTGCACGTTTGGCGTGAAATCAGGGAGCAGGAGGTCGCCGCAGAGCAGCACCCTGTCGGACGGCCGCCACAGACAGAGGTGGGCGGGCTCGTGGCCCGGGGTCGAGAGGACCTCCCAGTCCCCGAGGCGGTCGCCGTCGGCGAGCTCTTGGACGGCCGGGACCCCGGAGATCAGCTTTCGGAAGCCACGGAACGCGTTCTCGGAACCGTCCCCCGCCGCGGGTCGCGGCCCCGTCGGAGTCCCGTCCCCCGTCGGAGCACTACCGGTGAAGTCCATGGCGACCGCGAAGCTCTGGCGGCAGGCGGCGTGGGCCAACACCGTGTCGGTCAGCTCCGAGGCGCCGCCCCAGTGGTCGACGTGGCCGTGGGTGATGAGCACGTGCTCCGGTTCGATGCCGGCGTCCGCGAGCGTCGCCGCGACGACGCCCTCGCGGTCCACCGGGCCGGGGTCGACGAGCACCCACCGACCGTCGACATCAATGAGGTGCACGTTGAGATGGTCGGGCGACAAGATCGGCAATGCGATCGTGAAGCGGAGGACGCCCGGGGCGGGCGCGTCGACGGACGGGAGGTCGGGCATGGTCGTCACGATTCGGGGGTGGAACTAGTCTCGGGCGAGGACGTGGATGGCGCAGACGCTGCCGCCCCCGACCATGTGGCAGAGACCGATCCGGGCTCCATCGATCTGCCGGTCGCCCGCCTCGCCCCGCAGCTGCAGGGTCGTCTCCCAGATCTGCGCGAGGCCGGTCGGCCCGCCGGGGTGACCGCGGCCGATCAGTCCCCCGTCGGTGGAGAACGGGATCCGACCCCCGAGCTTGGTGGCACCGGTCCGGACGAGCTCGTCGCCGTCGCCGTCCGCGCAGAGGCCCAGGAGCTCGTAGTACTCCAGCTCTTCGATCGGGAACGCGTCGTGGACCTGGACGAGGTCGAGGTCCGCGGGGCCCACGCCAGCCTGCTCGTACGCCTCGCCGGCGGTGTGCCGGGTCATCTCCGACGCCCCGGTCACAGGGCCGACGAAGACGTGATCGGGTTGGTAGCGCTCCGTCTGCAACGCCGACGCGGCGATCCGGACGAACGGCTGATCGGGGCGCAGCCGCTCGGCGACCTCGCGGGTGCAGACCACCGCGGCCGCAGCCCCGGCACCGACGGCCGCGCTCATCTTTGACGTGAGCGGGTCGGCCACCATGCGTGAGGCGAGGATCTCCTCGCTCGTCACGACGTGCGAGGCGCGGCGCTGGGCCATCGGGCTGAGTGCCGCGTGGTTCCAGTTCTTGGCGGCGATCTCGGCGAAGACGTCGGCCGAGGTGCCGCGGTCCTCCATGCGGCGGCGGGCCCACAGGGCGAAGAAGGCCGCGGGCAGCACGACCCCGTCGACGCTGGCCTCGCGGTTGCCGGGAGGAGGCATGGCCTCCATGTCGTCGAACGCGAGCGCGAGCGCGACGTCGCAGTGACCGCCGAGGACCGCGTGGTACGCCTCGCGGAAGGTCGTCGACCCCGTCGCGGACGCGTTGACGATGTGCTGCACCGGAACGCCCGTGAGGCCGAATTCCTTGACGGTGATCACGCCGGTCATCAACGGCTGGGTGATGTGGCCAACGTAGACGGCCCCGACCTGGTCGAAGGTGACGCCCGCGTCGCGCATCGCAGCGGCGCCGGCGCGATAGGCCATCTCGCGGAGCGAGACGTCGCCCATGCGACCGAACGGGTACATGCCGACGCCGGCCACGCCGACGTCGTACTGGGTTCGAGGAGTGCCGACGGTCATGCGGTTAATGTACATTAACAAGCGTCCCGCACACCTGCCGACAACGCGAAGGGGCCCCATCGTGGCACCAGAGAGCCCGAGCTACACCTCCACCGATCCCGAGCTGTTTCGCGTCGAAGGGACGACGCCCGTCCTCATGGGCAGCCGGTGCTCGAGCTGTGAGATCTCGTTCTATCCCCGAAGGTGGGTCTGCGCGGTCTGCATGCGCGAGGTCGCCGACGTCGACTTCGCCGGCACGGGCACGCTCGCGGCCTACACCTACGTCGCGACGCCGGTCTACGGCAGGAAGGCCGTCTCGGGCGACGGGTACGGGATCGGCCAGATCGACCTGGACGAGGGCGTCCGGGTCCAGGCCGTCATCGGCGGCACGTCGGAGGACTGGCGTGTCGGCCAGCGCTTTGCCGCGCGGGTGGCGCCGATCGGCGACGCGGTTGACGGTCGCCGGACCGCGCTCTACGAGTTCTGGCCCGATCCGTCGTCCTGAGCACCCGATGCCGACCCCGCGGAGCGTCGGAAAGATCCTGCGTCTCTGGCGCCGCCCCTCGGTCGCGTAGGGGCCTCCCGCGGTCGCGGGCCTGCCGGCTGCGCCCGTGCTCAGCGAACCAGGCGGGCGGTCGCACCGTCGACGAGTTCGACGAGCAACGTCGCGTGGCGCGCGTCCTCCCGCACCGACGCCGGCCAATGCGCCGCGGAGAGCAGCATGCCGATCAGGGCATGCGCGGACGCTTCAAGTTCGCGGGCTGGACGGCCCGGAGCACAGCGGGTCACCGCTTGCACCCAGCGCTCGGCGAAGGCACGTTGACGTCGCCGTAGGCGCGCCCGGTCCGCGTCGGCGAGCGCGCGTTCCTCGCGCATGTACACGCTCACCAGTGCGCGGTCGGCCAGCGCGAACTCCGCGTGGCTGCGCGCGAGGGCCAAGAGATTCTCGTGCGGATCGTCGAGTGGTGGTCCGGCCAGCTCCAGCAGCCGGTCCATGGCCTCGTCGAACAACGCGGTCAGGATCTCCGCCTTGCTGGTGAAGTGGCGATAGATCGCCGGGCCGCTCGTCCCGACGGCGGCACCGATGTCGTTGACGCCTACCGCCGAAAAACCCCGGTCGTAGAACAAGTCCTTCGCGGCGTCCAGAATCATTCGCTCGCGCATCGCCCGGGATCCTATCGGCAGATGCGCGAGCGGAATGTCCTCAACTCACTCCGTGTACAGCCCGTCCAGGACATCGGCATACTTCTCGTAGACCACGTTGCGCTTGATCTTCGAGGTCGGCGTGAGCTCGCCCGTCTCCTGGGACATCTCGTGGTCGAGGATTGCGAACCTTTTGACCTGCTCGACGCGGGCGTAGGACGCATTAGCGCCGTCGATCGCCTCCTGCACGTGTGCGAGAATCTCCGGGTCCTCCCGGGCCGCGCTCGCGGAGGCGTCGGTACGCCCCTTCTCCGCGGCCCACGCCGCCAAGCGCTCGGCATCCAGCGACACGAGCGCGACGGGATAGGGACGACGGTCGGCGTACATCACCGCGTTGCTGATCCACGGAGAGCGCTTGAGGTCGTTCTCGAGGTTCGCCGGGGCGATGTTCTTGCCGCCGGCCGTGATGATGATGTCCTTCTTGCGGCCGATGATGTAGAGGTACCCGTCGTCGTCGATACGACCGAGGTCGCCCGTGTGCAGCCACCCGTCGACGAGCGACTCCGCCGTCGCCTCCGGGTTCCCGTGGTAGCGGCCGAACACGTTCGGGCCACGGACGAGCAGTTCGCCGTCCTCGGCGATCCGCAGGTCGACCCGGGGCAACGCCCGGCCGACCGATCCCCAGCGATGATGTTCGGGTGTTGACAGCGTCGCCGCGGTCGACGTCTCGGTCATCCCGAAGCCCTCGAGCACCGGGACACCCGCGGCCCAGAAGAACTGCAGGACCTCCGCCGCGATCGGGGCGGCACCCGAGACCGCCCGACGGACCCGCCCTCCGAACACGTTGCGGACGTTGGAGAACAGCTTCTCGTCGAACGCGTCGTAGGCGCGTTGCAGGTCCTCGGGGACGGGCTCGCCGGCGAGTCGCAGATCCTCGACCTGCCCGCCGACCTCGACCGCTCGCGCCAGCGTCGGCGCATCGACGGCGGAGGTCACCATGCCGTAGATCTTCTCGAAGATCCGCGGGACCGACGGGAGCATCGTGGGACGGACCTCGGAGAGCTCCGGGATGATCTGCGTGGTGTCGCCCCCGAAATACGCCACGGTGACGCCCCGGTCCAGCGCGGAGAGCTGGATCAGGAGCGCCATGGCGTGCGCCAGCGGCAGGAACAGGTAGACGACGTCCTCGGACTCGATCAACTCCGCTTCCCGGACGATCTCCAGCATCGCCCGGTAGTTCCCCTGCGAGAGCACGCAGCCCTTCGGCGGGCCGGTGGTGCCCGACGTGTAGATGATCGTGTAGTCGTCCTTAGGCGTCACGGCGTCGACCCGCCGGCGCAGCTCATCCGGCGACGTCGACGTCCCACGCGAGATTACGTCGGCGAGCGTCAGGTCCGCGTCGTGCCCGGCCTCGCCGTCGATGACGACGACGTGCTCGAGCTGCGTCAGGCGATCCCGGACCTGCCGGACCTTCGCGGCCTGCTGAGCGTTCTCGACGACCACGACGCGCGACGCGGCGTCGCCGAGCACCCAGGCGCACTCCTCCGGCGAGTTGCTGGGGTAGATCGGCACGACCACCAGGCCGGCGGCGGTGACCGCGAGAGAGGTCACCGTCCACTCCGGGCGGGTCTCGGCCAGGATCGAGACGCGATCCCCGCGCTCCAGGCCGAGCGCGAGGAAGCCCCGGGCGATCGCGTCGATGCGGTCGTGCAGGTCGCCGTAGGTGGACTCCGTCCACGCACCCTCCCGCTTGTGGCGCAGCGCGACGTCGCCGCTCCGGCCGTCGGCGAGCGTCGCGGCGAAGGCCGCGACCGTGGTGCCGGCCTGCGCCGTGACGTCGCTCATCGCACGGCCGCCGTCTCCGGCCGCGCGACAGTGCGGCGCGCTCGGGCGAGACACTCGTCCGCGAGCCGATCACCCGCGACGCCGAGACCGCCGACGAGCCGGCGCGAGAGCTGTGCCCGCCGGAAGTAGAGCGGCGCGTCGTGCTCCCAGGTCGCGCCGATGCCTCCGTGCACGTTGATCAGGCTGCGCGCAGCGAAGTCCAGCGCGTGGCCCGCGGAGTAGCGGGCGGCGCTGGCCGCCATCGGCAGATCGTCGGGGCTCGCGCCGGCGGCCCAGCCGACGTTCAACAGCAGGGCCCGGGCGTTCTGCAACCGGCGTAGGATCTCGACGAGCTCGTGCTTGATCGCTTGGTACGAGCCGATCGCTCGTCCGAACGTGTAGCGTTCCTTCGCGTACGCGCCGGCGAGCTCCAGGGCTCGGTCCACGGTTCCGACGCCCTCGGCGGCCAACAGCGCCTGGGCGGTGTGCCACGCACCCGCGATCTCCTCCTCGGAGCAGGCCAGGACGACCGCGGCCGCTCCGTCGAGGGTGATGTTCGCCATCGAGCGGGTGGCGTCGTACCGGGTCTCGCTCGTGACGGTGACACCGTCCGCCGAGGCGTCGACGACCAGGGCCGTCGGGCGCCCGTCGTCGGTGGCGACGACCACGAGCAGGTCGGCCCCGGGCGCGTCGGGGACCCATGCGACCGTGCCGGTGACGGTCACGTCGGATCCGGAGCGGTCCAGCACCGGCGCAGGGGTGCGCTCGCCGTCGATGCCGTCCACGGTCCACACGCCGTCGTCCGACCGCGGCGAGGGCGGGCACGCGGGGAGGTAGACCGGCCGGGTCTCACCCTCCGCCGTGGGCCCGGCGGCGTCGTGATCGGCGGCGCTCAGGAGCGCGGCGGCGGGGACGAGCCCGATGAACGGGACTGAGGCGAGGGTCCGTCCGAGCTCCTCGGCCACGAGCATCGCTTCGAAGACCCCCAGCTCGATGCCGCCGTGGCGCTCGGCGACGACGAGTCCCGGCCACCCGGCGTCGACCGCCGCGGGCCAGATGTCGGGCAGCGCGCCGGGTGTCTCCAACGCCTCGCGGGCGGCGGCGACGCTGTCGAAGCGGGACAAGGTCCCCCGTGCGGCGTCCCGGAGCGCGATCTGCTCGTCGGTCAGTTCCAGATTCATGCTGCGAGTCCTTCCCGCTGGCGCGCGACGAGGTCGTCGAACGTGATGTTCTTGTCCAAGCGCGGCTCGGGCGGCATGCCCAGGACGCGCTCCCCCACGGTGTTACGCAGAATCGGCTCCGCTCCGCCCGCCGACTTCAGGCCGGGCAGGAAGGAGATGTGGTACGCCCACTCTCCCGGCTCGACGAGCGCGTCCGGGCCATTGACATCGACGATGAGGTCGCCCGCGGTGATGGCCGCGTTGACCGTGGTGATCTTCGCGAGGCCGAACTCCGGTCCGGGCACGCGACCGTCCTCGAGCTGCGAGAGCGACTGGAAGCCGCGGAACCGGACGGCGAGCAACTCGGCGGCGACGTCCGCGAGCTTGGCACGGAGGCCGCTCTCGCGATCCATGCGCGAGCTGCCGGCCACGGCACCGGCGAAGCGCTCCGGGCTGTAACCGAAGCCCTCGGTACCCAGGCCGATCATCATCCGCTCGTACATGAGCACCGTGAGCGCGGCACCCCAGCCCCCGCCGACCTCACCCATGACCATCTCGTCGCCCCCGACGACGACGTCGTCGAGGAAGACCTCGTTGAACTCCGCCTCGCCGGAGATCTGACGCAGGCCGCGGACCGTGACGCCGTCGGCGTCCATCGGCACGACGAACATGGTCAGGCCCTTGTGCTTGGGCTGGTCGCCGTCGGTCCTCGCGAGGCACATCCCGAAACGCGCGAACTGCGCGTTCGTGGTCCAGACCTTCTGGCCGGTCAGACGCCAGGCACCGTCGTCGTCCCGTCGAGCGCGACACTGGACCGCGGCGAGGTCGGAGCCGGCCGCCGGCTCGGAGAACAGCTGACACCACACCTCGTCGCCGTGCAGGAGCGGCGCGAGGTAGCGCTCCTTCTGCGCGGGGGTTCCATGGACCATGATGCACGGGCCCATCAGCCCCAAGCCGATCACGTCGATCCCGCCCGGAACTCCGGCGGCGACCAGCTCCTGGTTGACGATGAGCTGCTCGACCGGTCCTCGGCCCGGTCCGCCGAACTCACTGGGCCAGGTCACGCCCACGAGCTGGCGCTCGGAGAGCAGACGCTGCCACGTCCGGCGCGCCTCGATGTACTCCGAGTCCTCCATGTCGCCCATGGGTGCCGGCGCCTCGTCACGGTGCTCCGACAGCCACTCGCGCACCTCGGCGCGGTAGGCCGCCTGTTCGGGAGAGTCGTCCAGATCCATCTCTTCGCTCCTTCGTGCCGAAGTCGGCACATCTCGGGTTCTCGTTCGTGGGCTGCGTCCCAGACGCTCCGCTTCGGCATCGACGCCGCCAGCGGCTCGTGCGCGATCGCGATGCGTTTCGTCCCGCGTGGCACCACGGTCCGTTTCCGGAGCGGTGATGCGCCCCCGCAGACCAGTTGCCACGACGCCGCGTCCCGTCCGGCAGGTTAGCGAGAATTAACTGGGCCGCCAAGGGTGGATCCATCATTCGCAGGCCATCGGTCCATCCTCCCGGGGCGGCCGACCGAGGGCGGGCCGTGGTCGGCGGCGCGGGGCCGGTCGATCGGTCGCCGACGAGGTTCACGACCGGACCGAGAAGGTGTTCGCGACCGGTGGAAGCACGCTACCGGCCGCATTCCGTCGATGCCTGTCGCGCGACCGAAGTCATCGGTGCGGCGGCGTACTCGTCGCGGGCGACCCACCGCAGGCAGGACTCGACGGCGGCGTCGGGCCCTGACCTCGTGGCACCGGTCGCCCCCGCTCGTCGGGCGCGGTCGGGCGGGGCCGCACGCGCGGCCACACCCGACCCGGTGTATCAGGTCGTCGTGCTGCCCCAGGTGCTCCACGCCTCTGGGAGGACCTCGCCGCCCTGGGTGAAGTGGACCACGTCGACGGCGAGGAAGAGCGCGGTCGCCTCGGCGAGGGTCGTGTCCTGCTCGTCCATCAGGCGCGCCGACAGGTGCAGCTTGCGGCCGTCGCGTTCGACCACTCGAGCCTCGACGTGCAGGGGCTGGTGCAGCAGTGTCGGAGCCCGGAAGCTGACGTTGAGGTTGGCGGTGACCGCCGGCGTCTCGAGGACAACGAGGACCGACCCGAGCGCATCGTCCAGGACAGTGGCGACGGCGCCCCCGTGCGCGATGCCCGGAGCCCCCTGTTGGCGCCGGTCGAACGTGACCTCGCCTCGAACGACCTCCCCGTCCAGACGGGTGCGCAGGTGCATGCCGGCTGGGTTCTCCGACCCGCAACCCAGGCAGTGGGGGTGGTGCTCGGGAATCGAGCCATCGCTCATCATCTTCATGCGGTGAAATCCCCGGCCGCAACCGCGTCGTGTTCCGGGCACCGAACCTCCTGCAGGGTCGCGCGAGAGCGCCCGGCGCGGCGGCGCAGGAGCGTCCGCGTTCGTGTTGCAGGGGGGACCGGACCGGTGAGGTCGTCGTGCTGGACCACGGCTTCAGCGTACATGGACTTCCCCGATCGGAGAAGCCTTCGGACGTGCGCGCCGCGGCACCCCTGCCGCGGCCTCGTGGTCCCCGGGCCCGCGCCGCGGACAGCTCGGTTGTCGCGACTCGGAGATCGCGTCGCTCGGCCGTCGATACCCTGGGTCTCGGTCATCGCCGCGTCGCCCGAGCCGATCGGACGGTCCACGCTCCCGCGTGCTCTGCGACCGCCGGTCCGCCGACTCGATGTCCGTTCCCTACAGACGGCTCGGCGGGTGCGCCGCCGCCTTCAGCCACGCGCGGAAGGCGTCGATGGCGTCTTCGAGCGCCGGCGTGGACCCCGTGCTGGCCCATTCCAGCGCGAGCCCCTGGAGCCAGGCAAGCGTCGTGATCTGCACGGTCTGCTGCGGGAACATGAGCTGGCCACCGCGGGCTCGGTGAGCGTCGATCAGGGCGTCGATCATCCGACGTAGCTGGTCCGACGCGGCAACCGCGGCCGGGGCAAGCGATGGGTTGGTGATCGCCTCCGTCTGCAGACCGAGCCACGCGACGAGCAGTGCCCGGTCCCGGGTCAGTCCGTCCCACGAGGCACTGAGACCGATGTCGATGATGCTGTCCGCATCGTCGAGCGCCTCGACCGCTTGCATGATCTGCCCGACGAGACGCGCGATCAGGTGGTCGGCCGCCTTGATCAGCAGGCCGTCCCGAGACACGAAGTAGTACGAGATCGCGCGCTTCGGAACCCCTGCCTCCTCTGCTACCCGTTGCAGGGACGTGTCCGCGTACCCATCACGGGCGAGACACCGCAGCGTCGCTTCGAGGATCTGCTCGGCGCGCTCGGCGCCCTTGCGGGTCAGGTGCGTCGGCCGGCTCATGGGTGGCGCTGGATCGGGGCTGAGCCTGGGTCGGATGGGCGGGGCACGGATGAAGAAGGGCCTGGCGAATCGCGGCCTCCGCCCGGGGGAGCAGAATCCGATCGCGCCCCGAGCAACCTCAGTATCGCGGAACGACGGGACCTCGGCGCTGCCGCCCTCCGGTCGGCTGCGGCGCCTGCCGCGGCCGAAGCCCGCGATCTGAATTGTTCGCCGATCGGCGCAGAAAAGTGGTACGTTCGAGACGTATCGAAGTGCCGTAGGCGCGAACACAGCGGCAGCGGCCATCATCATCATCCGGAGAGGTGAACACCATGGGCACTATCACGTTCGTCGAGCACGACGGCACCGCGCACGAGGTCGAGCTGGTGGAGGGCGTCTCGTTGATGGAGCTCGCCACGAACAACGGGGTCCCGGGGATCGACGGCGACTGCGGCGGGGAGGCGTCGTGCGGCACGTGCCACGTGATCGTCGACGACGCGTGGATCGGGACCACGGGGACGCGCTCGGACGTGGAGAGCGCGATGGTGGAGATGTCGGCGGAGTGCGTTCCGAACTCCCGCCTCGGGTGCCAGTTGCGAGCATCGTCCGACGTCGACGGACTCGTCGTGCACCTGCCCGAGTTCCAGATGTAAGCGCGTCAAGACACCACGGACCACGAACAGGGGAGCGAACCACCATGCCGAAGACCGAGAGCAACCTCATCGAGCGGACGAAGGTCCGTGCGAGCGACGTCCTGCAGGCGACCGTGCCCGCCGAACGCGTCATTCAGGGAGTCGGCCTCGCTCTGCGGGCCAAGCGCCTGGTCGGGGGCGACAAGCCCCTGGTGTTCGACGAGCAGCCGATCCCGGACCCGGCGGATGTGCCGCTGGAGGAGATCGACGTCAGCAACCCGTTCATGAACCGGCAGGGCCAGTGGTACCCGTACTTCAAGCGGCTGCGTGAGGAGGCCCCGGTCCACTACCAGGGCGACAGTCCGTTCGGGCCGTTCTGGTCGATCACGCGATACGCCGACATCCAGGCCGTCGATTCCAATCCGGACGACTTCTCGGCCGAGCCGTTCATCGTCCTGGGGCCGCCGCCGTTCAACGCCGAGATGTTCATCGCGATGGACCCGCCCAAGCACGACGTGCAACGTCGGGCCGTCCAGGGCGTGGTGGCGCCGAAGAACCTCAAGGAGATGGAGTCGCTGATCCGCGAGCGTGTGCAGGACGTGCTCGACAACCTGCCGACCGACCGGCCCTTCGACTGGGTCGAGCGCGTCTCGAAGGAGATCACGGGGCGCATGCTCGCGACGCTGTTGGACTTCCCCTACGAGCAGCGGCGCAAGCTCACGTATTGGTCCGACACGATCAGCGGTTCCGCGGACGCCACCGGCGGCACGACCCACCAGGACGACGTCTTCCCTGCGGCGCAGGAGCTGGCGCGGAGCTTCACGGCGTTGTGGCACGACAAGGCGGCGCGGCGCGCCGCGGGCGAGCCCGACGGCTTCGATCTGATCACGCTGATGCAGACGTCGGAGGACACGAAGGACCTCATCAAGAAGCCGTTTGAGTTCCTCGGCAACCTCACGCTGCTGATCGTCGGCGGCAACGACACCACCCGCAACTCGATGTCCGGCGGCGTCCTGGCGCTCAATCGGTTCCCGGACGAGTTCGAGAAGCTCAAGGCCGACCCGAAGCTGATCCCGAACATGGTCTCGGAGATCATCCGCTGGCAGACCCCGCTGGCCTACATGCGCCGCGTCGCGACCCGCGACCTGCACTTCCGCGGCCAGTTCATCCGCAAAGGCGACCCGATCCTCATGTGGTACGCGTCGGGCAACCGCGACGAGTCCAAGTTCGAGGAGCCGGACCGACTGATAATCGATCGCAAGAACGCCCGCAACCACATGTCGTTCGGGTTCGGCGTGCACCGCTGCATGGGCAACCGCCTGGCCGAGATGCAGCTGCGGATCCTGTGGGAGGAGCTGCTCGAGCGGTTCGACCGCATCGAGGTCGTCGGGGAGCCCGGCTATGTGCAGTCGAACTTCGTCAAGGGCTACAGCGACATGCAGGTGCAGCTGACGCCGAAGCCCGCGCGCGAGCAGACGCCGGTCCGCGTCGAGGCGACCTCGGGCGCCTGAGCCGCGACGGCCGCGACGGACGAGGGGACGGGGATGGGACGCGACCGGGTGATCGTCGTCGGGGCCGGACACGCGAGCGCGCAGCTTTGCGTGAGCCTGCGCCAGGGCGGCTGGGAGGGCGAGGTCCTGCTCGTCGGCGACGAGCCGTCGCTGCCCTACCAGCGGCCGCCGCTGTCCAAGACGTTCCTCCACGGGACGACGACGCTCGACGACCTCCTGATCCGGGGGCCGGAGTTCTACGAGAAGGAGGACGTGGGCTTCCGGCACGCCCGCGTCACCGGGATCGACCGCGACGCGTCGACCGTCGCCCTCGACGACGGCGATGCGCTGTCCTACGACCGGCTCGTCCTCTGCACCGGCGCGCGGCCCCGCCCGCTGGACGTGCCCGGGGCCGACCTGGACGGCGTGCACGCCCTGCGCGACGCCGCCGACATCGCGGCCATCCGCGGCACCCTGAAGGCCGCCCGTCGGGCCGTCATCGTCGGCGCCGGCTACATCGGCCTGGAGGCCGCCGCGTCACTGCGCAAGCTGGGGATCGAGGTCGCGGTCCTCGAGGTCGCCGAGCGCGTCCTGCAGCGCGTCACCGCCCCCGAGGTCTCGGCCTTCTACGACCGCGTGCACCGCGAGGAGGGCGTCGACCTGCGCACCGGCGTCGGCGTCGCGGGGTTTCAAGGCAACGGGCACGTCCGGGCCGTCCGCCTCACCGACGGCACCGAGATCCCCGCCGACCTCGTGATCGTCGGCGTCGGCGTCCTGCCCAACGTCGAGCTCGCCCGCGACGCCGGGCTGACGGTCCAGGACGGGATCGTCGTCGACGAGCACGGCCGCACCGACGACCCGCGCATCTTCGCCGCCGGCGACTGCGCCAACCACCCCGACGCCCGCTACGGCACGCGGATGCGACTGGAGTGCGTGGCCAACGCGCTCGAGCACGCCAAGGCCGTCGCGGGAGCGATCTGCGGACGGGAGAAGCCGATCTCCGCCCTGCCGTGGTTCTGGTCCGACCAGTACGACCTCAAGCTCCAGATCGCCGGCCTGAGCACCGGTCACGATCAGGTCGTACTACGCGGGGACCCCGCCCATGGCCGCAGCTTCGCGTGCTTCTACCTCATCGACGGCCGGCTGATCGCCGCAGATTGCGTGAACCGACCCAAGGAGTTCATGTTCAGCAAGCGCGCGATCACCGAGCGTCTGCAGCCCGACCTCGACCAACTGGCCGACCCCGACACCTCGCTGGTGTCCCTGTTGAACGCCCCCGCCAAGACTGCCCGATGATCCCTGCCCCGGAGCCCGCCTCATGAGCGTCCCCGCCGCACCGTCGATCCCGCGACCGTTCCCGCACCGCCGAGCCGGGCACTGTGCATCCGGTGCGCTGCGCGACCTGCTCGAGTTCCACCGGCTGGACTACGGCACCGGGCCGCTCAACGAGTCGCTGGTGTTCGGACTCTCCGGCGGCTACGGGTTCTTCTACGCCGACCAACTGCCCGGCGTTCCGTTCTACCTCGTCGGCCGGGTCGGGTCGATGGAGCACGACGTCGCCGCGCACCTCGGTGCCACCGCGCACGTCCAGAGCACCGATGATCCCGACGAGGGCTGGCAAGCCATCAAGCACGCGATCGACCAGGGCGACCCGCCGCTGGTCTGGGCCGACATCGCGCACCTGGAGTACCTGCGGGTGCGGATGGTCAACACCCGCCACGCGATCGTCATCTGCGGATACGACGACGACCAGCAGATCGCGTGGATCGCCGACAACGACCGCGACGAGCTGCAGCCCTGCTCCTACACCAGTCTGCGCCGGGCGCTCAACTCCGACGGGTTCCCCAGCCCCAACCGCAGCACCCGCTTCCGGTACGACTGGCCGACCGCGCTCCCAGCCCTACAAGACGCCGTCAGGGCCGCCGCCGCGACGACGTCGCACAACATGCGCAACGAGCCCGACGTCGTCGGCGGGCTGCGGGGCACCTCCGGCCTGGCCGGCGTGTCGCACTTCGCCCGCGCCTTCCCCGACTGGCCCGAGACGTTCGAAGACACCCTGCCCCAAGCGCTCGGCCTCCTGGCCGTCCTGATCGTCAAAGCCGGCACCGGCGGGGCGATGTTCCGCTCGCTGCAAGCCGACTACCTCCAGCAGGCCGCAGACACACTCCGCGACCCGACCATCGCCGACGCAGCGACGGTCGCCACCACGCTAGCCGAGCGGTGGAAGGCGCTGGCCGTCAGTGCCGCCGCCCACGATCTCGGTGCAGCCCGCGAGCACGTCCAGCACATCGACGACCTCGAGCACGAGGCCCTGCAGGCCCTGGAGGCGCTGCTGTGAGAGTCGCTGCCGACGGCTCGATCCCCGAGCACCACCCCAACTGCCTGGGCTGCGGATCGCAGAACCCCTGCAGCATGGGACTGCGCCTCCATGTCGACGGTGACCGCGTCCGCGGCGACGTTACGTTCGACCACCGCCACGAAGGTGCTCCCGGCATCGCTCACGGCGGCGCGATTGCCACCGTCCTGGACGACACCTTCGGGCTGCTCCTGGTCGTACTGGGCACCCCGGCCGTCACCGCGAACCTTTCGGTCAACTACAAGGCATCCGTGCTGCTGGGCCGGCCGCTGCACGTGGTCGGCTGGTGCGTCGAGCGCCGCGGACGCAAGCTCTTCCTGCAAGCGCGCCTGGAGGACCAGGGCACCACCATCGCCGACGCGACCGCTCTCTTCCTCGTCGTCGACACCAGTCACTTCCACCAAGGCGGCCAGCAACTCCCGCCCGACTGGGCCGACTGGTCGCCCGCGACCGCCCCCGACCCCCAGCAGATCCCATCGCCACCCAACCGAACCCCGTGAACCCGCAGGTACCCCCGGACTCGTCCTCGGACGACGATCGACGCGACGCGGAAGGCCACGGCAACCGGTACGAGGTCGTTCGGTGTCAAGGCCGTTCGAAAAGTGACCCCCTAACGCCGGTTGAAAACTGACCCCCTCGGGTTGCGGGATCGGGTGGTGGGCGACGCGGAGGCGAAGCCCGGAGGGCGAGCCGCAGCGTCGCCCACCACCCTGCGCGGTCAGGCGCGCGGGGCGGCCGGGGGCCGGGCGAGGTCGCGGTCCTTCAGCCGGTAGCTGTCGCCTTTGAGGCCGAGGATCTCGGCGTGGTGCACGAGCCGGTCGATCATCGCCGCGGCGGTCACGTCGTCGCCGAAGATCTCGCCCCACGCGGATAACGGCTTGTTGCTTGTCACGATCAGTGAGGCGCGTTCGTAGCGGCGGGAGACGAGCATGAACATCAGGTTCGCGGCCTCGGGATCGAACGGGATGTAACCGACCTCGTCCACGATCAAGAGCGGAATCCGCTGCAACCGATCGAGCTCCTTGTCGAGGCGGCCGTGGCGTTGGGCGTCAGCCAGCAGCGCAACCCACTCGGTCGCGGTCTTGAACATCACGCGGTTGCCGGCGAGGCAGGCACGGATCCCGAGCGCGATCGAGAGGTGCGTCTTGCCGGTGCCGGGCGGCCCGAGCAGCACGATGTTCTCCCGGCCCGCCAAGAAGTCGAGCTGCCCGAGGTGCAGCACAGTGTCGCGTCGCAACGAGCTCTGGAACGCGAAGTCGAACTCCTCCAACGTCTTGCGGGCCGGGAACCGGGCGGCCTTGATCCGCGCCTGGCCGCCGTGGCTGTCGCGGCTGTCGGTCTCCGTCTTCAAGAGCGCCGCGGCGAACTGCTCGTAGGTCCAGTCCTCGCTGCGGGCGCGGTCGGCGAGCTTCGGGAGCGCGGCCGCGGCGGCGGGCGCTTTGAGCTGCCGGAAGAGGTGCGCCAGCTCCGTCGTCGGCCTGGTCATGCGATCAACTGGTCGTAGCGCTCCAGCAGCCGCTGCTGCACCGGCGTGTCGACCGGTCGGCGACTCTGCCGCTGCGTGCGGGCGTGCTCCAACGCGATCATCGTGCGGTGCTTGGCGAACGTCCGCTGGTGCTCGCACGCGACCTCACCGGTGTCCAGCGCCGCTGCGCGCACGGTCCGCTGGTCGACCTGCACCTCGACCCGGCGGCCCACCAACGCCGGGTCCAGCGAGTAGTCGTTGGTGTCGATCCGCAAGAACGGATCGGGCGGCACCCGCATCACCCACCGCGGCGTCGTTTCCGGCATCTCCGCCGGCAACGCGGTCATCACCGCGTGCTCCTCCACGAGCCGATCCACTGGGCGGGCGCGGAGCGTCTTGTGCATCCGCGCGTTGACCTTGTCGAACCATCCGTCGAGCTGGTCCTGGAAGTCGAGTGAGCCGTGCTGGGTTTGAGGGACAGCGTTTGGTCTGGTTTGGGTGAATCTAGTCTGCGGCGATCGGGGCTGCTGGCGGGGCGGGCTGGGCGAGCCCGTAGGGCGAGTCCAGCCCGCCCCGCCACGCCGTCTCGTACTCGGCCGGCGCCACGTCGCCGAGCTCTCCGTGGAGGCGGCGGTGGTTGTACCAGCCGACCCATTCCACGATCGCGAGCTCGAGCTGGGTGCGGGTCCGCCACACGCGGTCGGCGATCAGCTCGGTCTTGAAGGTGTCGACGAACGACTCCGCCATCGCGTTGTCGTAGGCGTCGCCGACGGACCCGATCGACGCAAGGACGTGGTGCTCCTGCAGCTCCTGCGTGAAGTCAAAGGACGTGTACTGCGATCCGGCGTCCGAGTGGTGGATGAGGTCGACGTCGGCGCCGCGCTCGCTGCCCGCGAGCGCCATTCTGAGCGCGTCGAGGACGAGATCGGTGCGCATGTGCGACGCGAACTGCCAGCCGACGATCCGGCGCGAGTAGACGTCGAGCACGAAGCTGAAGAACACCGGCCCCTGCCAGCACTTCAGATACGTGAAGTCCGCCACCCACAACCGATCCGGCGCGTCGGCTGCGAACTGCCGATCGACGCGGTCGGGCGCCCGCTGCGCGGCCGGATCAGACGTCGTCGTGCGCCACGGCTTCCCGCGCCGCTTCGCGCCCTGCAGGCTGGCCTGACGCATCAGCCGACGCACCCGATCACGCCCGACGACAGTGCCCTCGCGCAGCAGCGCCTTCCAGATCCGGCGGGATCCGTAGGCGGCGTAGTTCTTCGCGTGCACCACTCGGATCCGCTCGAGCAGCAGCTCGTCCTCGATCGCGCGCGTCGAGCGCTCGCCGGTCGCCCGGCGGTAGTACGCGGCCCGCGATGCCGAGAGCTCTCGACAGATCGGCTCGACCCCGAAGCGGTCCCGGTGCTCATCGATGAACCGGGTCACTTCGTGCGGGGCTGGTCGAGCTCCTTGGCGAAAAACACCGACGCCGCCTTCAGAATCTCGTTGGACCGTTTGAGGTCTTTGTTCTCGCGCCGGAGGCGGGCCAGCTCCTCGCGCTCCGCGCTCGTCACCGCCCCGCCTGCACCGCCGGCCTGGTCGGCCTGCTCCTGCCGCACCCACGTCCGCAACGTCTCCTTGTTGATGTCGAGCTCGCCGGCGATCTGCGCGATCGGCCGCTCGCTCTCCAGACACAGCCGGATCGCTCGGTCCTTCAGCTCCTGCGGGTACTGCCGTCCTCGTCCCATTGCTGGACATCCTCCTGCTGGCGCGCTCCGCGCGCCACGCACTCAGCTGTCCGTCAAACCCAGCATGGCTCAAATCGCTGGACGGCTTGCGCGGTTGCCGGGTGGTCCCATGCGGCCTGGCGGCTCCATGCGTGCCAGCCGTCGGGCAGATCGGGGGCTGCTGCGTCAGTCACTTGGCCTCGTCGAACGATCCTACGTCCGTGGTCCCCGGTCCGGTCGCTTCGGCCACGGTCAGGCGTTCATCTCCCGGAGGCCCCCGGGTTTTCGCGCTCACCGATTTGGTTGCTCGTGCGCCCAGCGAACGACTCGCGCAAGAGGTCCCGAGCCGTTGTGCAGCCAGTAGCTGCAGAATCTGGAGACCTGATCAGGTGGGAGCAGGAAGCGGGCTTGCCGAGATCGGCCCGGCCCGGCTGCGAGACCGTTCGAGCGACCGACTCTTGTTCCCCATCTTGTTCCCCAGCGGTCGATTTGTTCAAGTTCTTGTTCCAGTTTCGTCCGAGTCGAACCCGCAGAATCGCCGTATAGATCGGCGTTACTCGAGCTGGTGCGAGCTGGCGCGAGGGCCGTGACCTGTTTCCTAAACCGTGTGCGCAGGTTCGAATCCTGCTGGGGGCATCGATCGAGACTCGACGCGAGGAGACGCTGAGGCCTATCGCGTTCAGCGTTCGCTGGTCCGACGGGAAACGCGCTCGAGGAGTCGCGCCCGAACGTCCTCCAGCTCAGCGAGGCTGGCGAGATCACGCGGGACCTCGTCGCCGACCTCGACGGCTGGAAGCTCCGGCGGAACATCGGCGCGCCAGGTGGAGACGGCGATCGGGGCGTAGACGCGGTGCAGTGCGAGCTTGGCGACGGTCTCGTCGCGGCTGGTGCAGAGGATGATTCCGACGGACTCCTGGTCGTCACCGTGGCGGAGTTGCTCGTCGACGGCGTTGAGGTAGAGGTTCATCTTGCTGACGTGCTCGGGCTGGAACGGCCCGATCTTCAGGTCGATGACCACGAAGCGCCGCAACACCTGGTGATAGAAGAGGAGATCGAGGAAGAACTCGCGTTCGCCGACTTGAAGCGCCTTCTGGCGGCCGTAGAACGCGAATCCGGTACCGAGCTCCAGGAGGAAGCGCTGGATGTCGTCGATCAGGGCCTGCTCGAGCTCTCGCTCTTGGGCGGTCTCGGTGAGGTCGAGGAAGTCGAAGACGTACGGGTCCTTCGTCGCGGCGAGCGTCCGATCAGCTGCATCGGCCGGGAGAGCCGCGGGGAAGTTCGAGATGGCCGTGCCGGTCCGTTCGTGGAGACGCAGGTCGATCTGGGCCTTGAGGTGACGTACCGACCAACCTTGCTCACGGGCCTTGGTGACGTACCAGGCGTACGGTTCCGGCTCGTCGGAGAACGCGTCCAGCAGAACCTGGTGATGCGACCAGCCCAATTGTGCAGACAGCGTCTGCACTTTCTCAGCTTCGGGCCACAGCGCCGCAAAGCGGCGCATGTAGAAGAGGTTTCGCCGGGAGAACCCGCGGACGCCCCCGGTGTCGGTGCGCAGATCCTCGCTGAGCCGGCCGACGACGTCGTCGCCCCAACCGAGTTGCTCCTGGCGATCGAGGATCTCGCGGCCGATCGACCAGTAGAGCAGCACGAGCTCGGTGTTCACTGCGCGCGCGGCGCGGTTCCGGGAGCTGCGAATCCGCTCTGAGAGCGTGGCGAGCAGGGCGCGGTACGCAGGCGACGTGGCGACCTCGGCGGCGGTCCGTCGAGCGGGGGAACCGGTCACCTGGCTCACGGTAGCCGACGAGCAGGCCCCGCCAAAACACGAGCGATGGAGGGCGCTGGTCGGCCTTCCTAAACCATGTGCGCAGGTTCGAATCCTGCTGGGGGCATCGAGGTCAGGCCTCGTCGGCGTCCGCGTCGGCCGCCTCCGCGTCGTCGAGCGCGCGGAAGAACAGCAGCACCACCTCGACCGCCAGGAACGGCTCGGCGACGACCAGCAGGATCCCGCCGGCGAGCGCCTGGTCGTTGGGCGGGTCGATCCCGAGCGCGCCGGGGCCTTCGGCGTAGAACGGATAGACCACCTCCGGGTACCAGGCGAGCCAGAGGCCGAGGACCCCGATCAGCAGGTCGGTGACGGCCAGGTAGCCGAGCGCCCGCAGGCCGGTCAGCCGCGAGGGGCCGAGCAGCGGCCAGAGCAGCACGACGCCGACCGCGATCAGGGCCAGGTGGCCGAGGTCGGTCAGCGGCGGGTTCTCCAACGCTCCGCCGAGCACCGCGGGGACGTGGGCCGCCCAGACCGCGCCGACGCCGAGGACCGCCGCCAGCGGCGCCGCGGCCGGTCCGGCCAGCCAGCGGGTCGGGCCGGCCGTCTCGATCCGTTCGAGCAGCGGCGTCGGCGCGACGGCGAACAGCAGCGCCGGGATCGCCGAGACCAGCAGCAGGTGCTGGACCATGTGGGCGGCCATCAGCCGCTCCTCGGCCAGCCACTCCAGCGGGCCGGCAAACGTCGCGAGCAGCACCGCCGGCAGGGCCAGCCGCGCCAGTCGGCGACCGCCTCCGGGGCCGTCGCGAGGAGCCCGCCAGGTCCATGCGGCGACGGCGGCAACCAGCACGAGGACCGGCAGCAGCGTGCCGTCGTCGCTGCCGAGCCACTGCATCAGACCGCTCCTCGGCGGCCGGCGGGCGGGCTCATCGGGCGCGGCCGCCGAGGACGACGACGAGCACGACGAAGGCGATGGTCACGACGACGAGGGTGACCGCGAACAGCACGGTCACGACCTGGAGCGAGCTGGGCTTGCGCACGAACGGATCCGTTCCAACGGGGATGACGAAGGACGCGCCGGCACCGGCAGGCGGGCTGCGGCGAGCGGAGGCGTCGAGCGGAGGAGGCGCCCGGCGGCGCGGCCGGGCGGGGCGATCAGGCGGCGGCCGCGGGCGGCGGACGGACCGCCAGCGAGGCACCCAGCAGCCGGCTGCCGCGCACCACCGGCGCGGGCCGGCGACGCCGCGGGCGGGCGACGATCCGGACCGGGTGCCAGCGGACCGAGGAACGGCCGGCTCCCCGCAGCCACTGCGCGAGGTCGATCAGCGGGCGACTGAGGACGACCGGCACCAGCAGCACCAGCGCCGGCAGCAGGTGGGCCTGCTCGACGCAGCGGCCGAGCACGTCGGTCAGCAGCAGCAGCGCCGACAGCGCGAGCACGGCGGCGAGGGCGCCGAGGAGCACCCGCCGGTTCGGCCCGCCGCTCATCGCCGCCATTCTAGGCCGCGCGTCCGGAGGGGGAGCACGCGCGCGACGACCGGTCGCCGTCGGCCCCGGCGCGGCGCCCGGCCACCCGCGACGGCGCCGCGCGACCGCGCTCGGCGGCCCGCCGCGGCAGGGCGACGGTGACCAGCGTGCCGCGACCGTCGGCGACCGGGCTCTCGATCAGCAGCGTGCCGCCGACGGCGACCACCCGCCGCTCGAGCGAGGCCAGGCCCCGGCGCTGCCCGCGTCCGCTCTCGCGCCGGACCCGGCTGCGGTGGCGCGCGTAGCCCTCGCCGTCGTCGACGACCGCCAGCCGGACGGCGTCGGGACCGGTGCCGACCGAGACGGCCGCGGCGGTCGCCGACGCGTGCTTGCCGACGTTGGCCAGCAGCTCGCGGACCGCCGAGGCGACCAGGTCGTCGTAGCCGGTGCTGGCGACGGCGACGGTCAGGTCGACCCGCAGCCGCCCGCCGCGCTCGTGCATCGCCGCGATCGCCGCCAGCCGCTCGTCGAGGGCGGTGACGCCGATCGGGTCGAGCCCGTGCGACAGCGCCCGCAGCTCGTCGATCGTCTCGTCGATCGCCGACCGCGCCAGGTCGAGCGAGCCGTCGCGCAGGTAGGGGTCGGCGCCCAGCTCGCCCCGGACCCAGAGCGCGTTCTGCAGCGGACCGTCGTGCAGCAGGTCGGCCAGTCGCATCCGCTCGCGGCCCTCGCCGGCCAGCGCCTCGATGGTCGCGCCGCGGGCCGCGGCCGCCTGCCAGCTCCCGCGGCGGCGGGCGAGCAGCTGTCCGACGACGGCCGACGCGGCGACGGCCGCGGTGACCCCGACGACGCGGGCCGGATCGCCGCCGACGGCGACGGTGACGGCGATGCCCGCGCCGAGGATCAGCGGCAGGGTCAGGATCGCGTGCGTCCGCGGCACGGCGAAGAGGCTCCAGGCGAGCGGCAGGAACGCGAGCGCCAGCAGCGCGGGCTCGGGCGCGGCGCCGTCCGGGGCCAGCGCGACCAGCAGCACCACCAGCAGCGCGTCGACGGCCGCGACCGCGACGAACGCCCGCCCCGGCCGCCGCGCCGACCACAGCAGCGCCGACGAGGCCACGGTCCACGCGACCCCGACCACCACCACCGCGACGCCCGCCCGCGGCGGGACGCTCAACCAGAAGGTCAGCCAGGCCAGGCCCAGCGCCCCCACGATCCGCGCGAGCCGGAAGGCCGAGGCCAGACTCGGCGCCCGCGGCGACGGTCGTCCGCTGCCCGCGCCCGCCCGGCGGAAGGGCTCCAGATCACGTCGAAGACCGCGGGCCGCGTACGCCAGGCGCCGCCCGTGGGACCGCGACGACGCCGTACGCTTCCGCACTGCGGCCGAGTATCCCAGACGACCGGCCGAAGGTCGGCGGTCGCTGGGGCGCCGGCAGCGACCTCGTCCGGACCGTCCGCGTTGTACGCTGTCCGCTCGCGAATCGTGATCGGAGGCCTGCGCCGCCCCGGCGGCCCGCCGCCCATCCACGGTCGCGACGTAGGGGGGACGAGGGACCGACGTGGCGAGGACGACCGAGACTTTCGCGGGGGCGGCGAGCGACGCGCGCATGCGCGGCGCCATGACCCTGCGCCGGTTGACGGTCGTGGGGGCGCTCGTGCTGGCGCTGATCGGACCGGGCGATCCGCTGCCGACCGTCGCCGTCGGCGTCCTCGCCCTCGCGTGGCTGGCGGTCGGCGACCGGTGGCGGGGGGCCGAGCGCGACGTCACCCCCCTGCGGCTGCTGCTGGTGGGCGCCGACATGGCCCTGGTGCTGGCCTTCGCCGCGCTCTCCGGCCAGGACGCCAGCCCCGTGCTGTGGCTGCTGATCGCGCTGCCGATGATCGGCGGCGTGGTCGTCGACCCGCTCTCGATCATCGTCGCCGGCGCGCTGACGGCGGTCGTGCGGGTGGCGTTCGGGGGCGACGACCCGGCCCTCCTCGGGTTCCTCGTCGCCGAGGCCTGGTCGGTGGCGATCGGGATCGCGATCGCCACCGGCACCGGCGGCCTGCGGCGGCGCTTCGACCGGCTCGACGCGATGCAGCGGGCGCTCGCCGGCCAGCGGATGGACGACGCCACCCGCCACCTGGTCGGCGAACGGCTGCGGAGCGAGGTCGCCCTGCGGCTGGCCGACGTGCGACGGCTGGTGGTCGCCGGCGCCCTGCCGCGGGCGACGGCCGGGGTGCCCGACGTCTCGCAGCGGCTGCGGACGCTGATGGCCGAGCTGCGCAGCATGCCCGACGACGACGAGAGCCTGGACGCCGCCCTCGCCGCGCTGGTCGCCCGCGAGCTGCCGGCCGCGCTGGTCGAGGTCGAGGTCGACGAGCGGGTGCCGACCGAGCTGTCGCAGACGCTGCTCTCGTTCGTCCGCGACGCGATCGTGACCGCCGCCGCCGTCGCGCCCGGCGTCCACCGGACGACGATCGCCGTCCGCGCGACCGAGGACGGGGTCGCGATCGAGCTGCGCGTCGGCCCGATCGGCCCGATCGACCTCGGCGAGCCGCGCTGGATCGCCCTCCGCGGCCGCGCCGACGCCCGCGGCGGGCGGCTGCAGCTGACCCGCGACGTCCGCGAGGCGGTGCTGCGGGTGGCCGTCACGCTGCCGACCGTGACGGCGGTCGCGCCGACCCGGGCCTGGGTCTCGCTCGGGGTGCGCTTCCGCGAGACGATCCCGTCGCTGCAGGTGGTCTGGGGCGGCGCCGCGGCGACGGTGCTGGCGCTCGGCCTGGTGCACTCCGCCGACCACGGGTACTGGTGGGTCGCGCTGCCGTTCGCCGTCGTGCTCGCGGCCGAGGCGCTGGCCGGCCGGCAGCTGCGTCGCGCCCGCTGGTACGCGGCCGTCGTCGGCGTCAACTCGCTCTTCTGCCTCGGCCTCTTCTTCGTCGAGCCGGGGATGCAGCTGGCCCTGGTGCCGGTCCTGCAGCTGCTGGCGCTGGCCTGTGGGCTGGTGCTGCGCCCGGTCTACGTCCTCGCCGTCAACGGGCCCTCGCTGGCCCTGGCCGCGACCGCCACCGACCAGCTGCCGCAACCGGAGATCTCGGCCCTGATCGTCTGGGTCACGCTGGTCACGATCGTCCTGATCGCGATCCGCGAACGGATCGCCGACGTCTACCAGCAGGCGATCGAGGCCCGCCACCGCGGCGTGGTCGCGATCGTCCGCCGCGAGCAGGAGGAGCGCGACCGGATCGCCGCCGACCTCCACGACGACGCGCTCCAGCTGCTGCTCGTGGTCGGCCACGAGCTGGCCGAGGACGAACCCGAGCGGGCGCTGGAGCTGCTCGACCTGGCCGACACCGCGCTGGTCCGGGCGGTCGGGGCGATCGAGGTCGACGAGGGCGCGGCGGCGGTCGGCGGCGGCCTGCGGGCGATGATCGAGCGGGTGCTGGAGCGCCCCGGCCCGCCGGTCGACCTGGCGCTGGGACCGGGGACCGACGGCGTCCACGACGCGCTCGTGGTCCAGGTGGTGCGCGAGGCGTACGCCAACGCGGCCAAGCACGCGCGAGCCCGGCGGGTCGACGTGCGCGTCGAGCGGCGGGGCCCGCGGCTGACGATCGAGGTCCGCGACGACGGCGTCGGCGTCGATCCGCGCGCCGCCGCCAACGCCCCCGACCGCGGGCACGTCGGCCTGGTGATCATGCGCGAGCGCGTCGCGCAGGCCGGCGGCGAGCTGCTGATGCGCCCGGCCAGCGAGGGCGGCACGGTGACCCGCGCCGAGCTGCCGGTGGCGGTCGACGGCGACCCCGGTCAGGAGTAGTTGGGGTTGTTGCCGTCGGGGATCTCGATGTCGAGCGGCCGGCCCTCGCCCAGGTACCAGAGCGCGCCCTGGCGCAGGAACTCGTCGAACAGCCAGTAGAGCTCGTCGACGCCGGGCAGCAGCAGGCCCAGCTCCTTCAGCAGCACGAACGGCGGCCAGCCGGCGGCGATCGCCTCGTCCCAGCCCGGATTGCGCGGCAGCTCCAGCCAGCCAGCGATCCGGTCGCCGAGGAAGTAGCGCGTCATCGCCTCGAGCAGCGGACGGGTGAGCACGCCCCCGTCCGTCTCCGCCGCGAGGTTGACCAGGAAGTGCGCCAGCTTCACGCCCTCCGGCGTCGGCGCCATCACCGGGTCGAGGATCTGCGGCGCCTGCGCGTTGGCGGCCTCCCAGGTGGCGGGGATGTACTCGTCGCGGACGCCGAGCAGGTGGGCCGCGACCTGCCAGGTGTGGAGGAAGGCGTCGGCCTCGGAGGCGGAGATCCGCACGCCCCACGACCGCATCGCCCGCATCACCGAGGTCGGCAGGCTGTGCCAGGTGACGAGGATGTCGCGCTGGCTGATCGGGACGCCCTCGTCGGCCACCCCGGTCCAGTGCGGCGAGCGCGGCAGCAGGTGGCGGACGCCGGCGTGGGCCAGCCGGGTCTTGACCGCGGTGACGATCATCGAACCGTCGGGGCGGAAGGCGTTGCGGGCGCCGATGTCGTAGCCGAACTTGGCGGTGCGGGAGATCCGCCGCTTCATGTCGGCGCCGCCCTTGGAGTAGTAGACGGCCCGCGCCTCGTGCGGGATGACCGTGCTCATCATGCCGCTGACGAAGCCGTAGGTGATCCCCAGGTAGGTGCCGCGCTTGTTGTTGAACGCGGTCGCGGCGGCGAGCTTGGCCCCGTCGGTCCACCGCGGCAGCTGGCGCACGTGCTCGATCAGGTCCCGCAGGTCGGCGGGCAGGCCGGCGGGCAGCGGCTGGTCGTTGCGGGTCCAGCCGCGCAGCAGGGCGTTGACCGACGCGACCTGGCCGCGATCGATCACCGCCGCCACCACCGGGTCGACCTCGTCGTCCCAGACCAGCCACGGCGGCGTCTGCCCCCCGAGCCCCGCCACCGACTGCGACGCGGCCCAGGCCCACGAGGGAGCGGCGCCGCCGAGCACGCCCGCGGCGCCGAGCGCGCCGCCGGCCCTGAGCAACTGCCGCCTGCTGAGCTGTCCCACGATCCACGTCCTCCCGCCGGGTCTCCTCCGGGACGACCATATCCGAGACGACTGGGCTTGTGTTGTATCTCTGTATCGAGTTGCGAGCAGCGGACCCTAGCTTGGAGCCAGAGACGTCTCGGGCTAGGCTTCGCGATCCGTGCGAGTCGGGTGGCTGTCGAGGCCGGATGGTTGGGTAGGAGCGAGACGGCAGTGCTACAGGTCTACGCACTCACCCAGCCCCTGCGGGGGCTGGGTTTCTTTTGCCGTCCGACGTGGTGGCCTCACCCGATCCCGAAGACCCGCGCCGCCGTCGCGCCGAGGGCGTCCGGGTCGCAGCCGGCGGCGGCCACGAAGGCGACCGGGTCCTGCTCTCCGGTCAGGTAGGGGGCGTCGGTGCCGAGCAGGATCCGCTCCTGTCCGGCCAGCTCGACGAGGAAGCGGAGGGCCAGCGGGTCGTGGAGGACGCTGTCGAAGAGGAAGCGGTCCAGGTAGTGGCTCGGTGGGTGGGCGGCGGCGCCGCGGCGGTCGGGCTTGATCCGCCAGCCGTTGTCGAGCCGGCCGAGCTGGAAGGGCAGGTGCCCGCCACCGTGGGGCAGCACCAGCCGCACCTCCGGGTAGGCGTCGAGCAGGCCCGAGTAGATGATCGCCACCGTCCCCAGGAGGGTGTCGAGGGGCACGCCGATCGAGTTCGAGAGGAAGCGCGACTCGTCGCGGATCGGTCCCGCGTAGAACGGGTGCAGCATCAGCGGCACGCCCAGGGCCTGCGCGGCGGCGAAGAGCGGCTCCAGGTCCTCCCGCGCGTAGTCGCGGCCGTCGGGGTGGCTGGTGCCGAGGATCGCTCCCCGCAGGCCCAGCTCG
Organism: Patulibacter defluvii; assembly: GCF_034096925.1. Taxonomy (NCBI): domain Bacteria; kingdom Bacillati; phylum Actinomycetota; class Thermoleophilia; order Solirubrobacterales; family Patulibacteraceae; genus Patulibacter; species Patulibacter defluvii. Next base: position 79,250 of record NZ_JAWZSQ010000006.1, on the reverse strand, counting down.
GCGACCGCGCGCTCCAGCTCGCGTCCCGCCGCCGCCGGCCGGTCCACCGGCACCGTCGCCAGGCCCACCAGCCGCTCGCTCTCCGCCACGAAGGCGGCCAGGTCGTCGTTGGCGTCGCGGGCGAACCGCTCCCCCGCCTCGCCCGCGTGGACGAACAGGTGGGGCGTGATCGAGACGACCGCGGCGTCCAGCCGCTGCCCGTCCAGCACCCGCAGCTTCGCCGCCGGGTCGTGCAGCTCGTCGTAGCCGACCGGCAGCACGGGGCCGGCGGGGTGGACGATCGCCCCCGCCGGTCCCCGGTCGTAGCCGAACGGCCGCCCGCCGGCCTCCAGCGCGCGCGTGAACGAGCGCGGGACGAAATGGGTGTGGCAGTCGACGATCACGCCGTCGCCGTCGCCGTCGCCGCCACCGCCGCGGGCAGCCGGCTGAGGATCTCGGCGGTCACGTGGATGCCCTGGCGGAACCACTCGATCGACATGTGCTCCTGGGCCGAGTGCTCTTGCAGGTCGTGCTGGCCGTAGGGCACGATCAGGCACGGCATCCCCAGATCATCGACGAAGACGCCGAAGATCCCGCCGCCGCCGATCGAGGGGAAGACCACCGGTGGCCGCCCCCAGACCTGCTCCAGGGCCGCGATCGCGGTCGCCGCCAGCGGGTGGTCGGGCGAGATCTCCGACCCCGGGCACTTCGACATCACGATCACCTCGATGTCGTCGAAGCCCTCGGCGTCGAGCCGCTCGCGGAACCACCGCTCGGCCTGGTCGGGGTGCTGGCCGGCCGCCAGCTTGACGTCGAACTTGGCCGTCGCCGAGGTCGGCACCGCCGCGTGCGGGCCCTCGCCGCCGTACCCGCCGGTGATCCCCGTCAGGCAGATCCGGGGCTCGAAGAACATCACCCCGCGCGGGTCGCCGGTCACGAAGCGGTCGACGCCGAAGTCGACCGGGTCGTCGAGGAACCCGGCCGGCAGCGCCCGCGCGTACTCGCGCAGCCGCTCGTCGACCGGCACCCGCGGAGCGTGGAAGGCCGGATCGGCCACCGCGCCCTCGCCGTCGCCGAGCGCCGCCACCGCCGCCACCATCCGCTGGGCCGGGTTCGACAGCACGCCGGCGTAGCTGGCCGAGTGCCACTCGAACTCCGGCCCGCGCGCCCGCAGCTCGATCGCGATCGCGCCGCGGCAGCCGAGGAACAGCGCCGGGGCGTCGACGCCGAGCGTCGAGGCGTCGGCGCAGAGCAGGAAGTCGCCCCGGAACGGCTCCGGGTTGGCCGCGATGTAGGCCCGCGTGGCGACGCCGCCGATCTCGTCCTCGCCGTCGCAGATCACCGTCAGCGTGAACGGCGGCGGCTCGCCGTGGACGTCCTGCCAGGCGGCCAGCGCGCAGAGGTGCGCCCACCACTGGCCCTTGTTGTCGCCCGCGCCGCGGGCCCAGATCGCCCCGTCGCGGATGTCCGGCTCGAAGGGCGGCGTCCGCCACTCGGCGAGGTCGCCGACCGGCTGCACGTCGTAGTGGCCGTAGAGGACGAAGTGCGGGGCGCCGCTGCCGATCCGGCCGACGACGATCGGATGGTGACCGGTGTCGTGCAGCTCGGTCTCCAGGCCGAGGGCGCGCATCTTGCCGGCGAACAGCTCGGCGCACTCGGCGATGCCCTCGCCGGTGGCGCTGACGCTCGGCTGGCGGATCAGCTCCAGCAGCGTCTCGAGGTCCTGGTCGAAGCGCTCGTCGATGCGAGCGTGGACGGCGGCGATGTCGATGGTCATGTCGGGGTCCTCTGCGGTCAGGGGGAGCGGCCGTTCCCGGGCCGCGCCGCCCCGCCGACGAACGGCGGGGCGGCGCTGGGGACGGCCCGGTCGTCTACTTCCAGAGCTTGCGGTACTCGCCCCGGTAGTCGACGTCGTCGAAGACGGCGTCCTCGTCGGCGACGTCCTTGCCGTCCAGGTTCTCCTTCACGAGCGCCTTGACCGGGACCTCGCTGATCGCCGGCTGCTCGCCGTTGATCGCCCGCAGGGTCCGGTCGACCATCGCCCAGCCGAACCACTGGTTGTTGTTGCCGACGTCGACCGTCTGCACGTCGCCCTTCTGGATCAGCGCGAGGTTGCCGGCGACGGCGTTGATGCTGCCGACCTGGACCTTGTCGCCCTTGCCGGCGGCCTTGATCGCCGGGACCGCGAACTGGGCCATGCCGTCGATCGCCGGGATGATCCAGTTGACCTTCGGGTCGCGGGCCAGGGTCGACGGGGTCTGGGTCGCCTCGGCGGTCTTGAAGTCGCCGGTGAAGTCGACGGTCTTCAGCTTGCACTCGGGGCACTCGGCGAAGCCGCGCTCGACGCCCGCCTTCATCGCGGCGAAGGTGTCGATCCCCGGCAGGTTCTGGTAGACGGCGTTGGCCGGCTGCTCGGTGTTGGCGATCGCGTAGGCGGCGATCAGCTCGCCCGACTTGCCGTAGTCGATCGAGACCTCGCCGGCGGCGTCCTTCTCCAGGTCGGCCTTGACGTCGACGTTGAGCGCGCCGACGACCGGGATCCCGGCGGCCTTCGCGTCGCTGACCGCCTGCTGCACGTACTTGAAGGTGATGCCGAAGACGACGATCGCCGAGGCCTTGGCGGCGACGGCCTGCTGGATGCCGCGGGCCGCGGTCGAGGTCTCGCCCTTGGCGTTGAACAGGCGCGCCTTCGTGCCGGCCACGCCGGCCGCCTCGTTGAAGCCCTTGACGACCTGCTGCACGAACGGCAGCGAGGTGTCGTTGCAGACGATCCAGATCTCCTTGCCCTTCGCCTTCGAGATGTCGAAGGCCGGGCCCGGGGCCAGGAACTTCACCGGCGCGGTGCCGGCGTCGATCTTCTTCTGCGCGGCGGCCTTGACGGCGGCCATGTCGCCTCCGCCGCCGCCCGACCCGCCGCCGGTCGACGCCGAGCCGCCGCCGTCCGAGCTGCTGCCGCAGGCGGCGAGCACCGCCGCCGCGCCGACGCTGAGCGCTGTCGCCGTCAACCGGCGCGTGATCCGGCGGACGTTGGCCCGCCTGCTGTCGATGGTCATCGTTGTCCTCTCCGTCCGACGTCCCTCGAGCGACCCGAGTTCGTCATTGTTGAACCTGACTTCCTGATTACAGAACGTACTGCCCTGTCGGGACGCCCCTCACGCACGCTCGTCCAACGTCGGGTGGCCCCGTTTGTCCCGCTGGCCGAACCCTCGGCGACGACCGTCATCGCCCTCGCCCTCCCGGCCGGCGGTCGTCCGCCAGCAAGTCGGTCAGGTACTCCGTCGGCTCGTCCGTGAGGACCAGCCGCCGCGCCAGCTCGCGCGCCTGCCCCGCCCGCCCGTGGGCGCTGCCGACCGCGACCGCGTCGATCGCCCGCGCGACGGCACGGCGGTCGACCACCCCGCCGTCGGCCCGCGCCACCCCGTGCCGGATCCACGTCCACAGCTGGATCCGGGCCAGCTCGGCGGTGGCGACCTCCTGGGCGTCGCCGCCGATCACGATCGGGGCCTCCCCCGCGCACCAGCGCTCGAGGAACGAGACGAGCAGGCCGACCCGGGACGTGAGCCCGCCGTCGGTGACGGCGAAGCCGCCGGGACGCGCGTCGAGGAACCCCAGCGGCGGGGTCGGCGGCCGCCGCTCGGCCGCGGCGGCACCGCCGGCGAGGCCCGCGCGCGCTGCGGCGGCCAGCTCGGGGTGGGCGATCGTCGAGCCGTCGAAGCCCATCCCGGCCTCGAGCGCCTTGGCCCGGCGGACGTGCTCGCACTCGGCCGCGGTCGGGGCCGCGCCGGCCGGCCAGCAGGGGGTCATCCCGCCGATCGCCCGCAGGCCGCGGCGGCGCGCGACGTCGACGATCCGGCGGGTGTAGGCGGCGACCAGCGGGTGCTCGACCGTCAGCGCGGCCGGCTCCGGCAGGCAGCGCTCGGCGTCCTCGGCGAACAGCAGCGCGTAGCTGAAGAGGAAGTCCCAGCGCCCGGCGTTGACCGCGGTCACCCGCTCGCGCAGCTCGTAGAGCATGCCCTCGGCGGCGACCGCGGCGCCGACGGTCTCGACCAGCAGGCTGACGTCGGTGACGCCGGCGGGCAGGTCGACCAGCCGCTCGGCCTCGTTCAGCAGCTCGCGCCAGAGCGCGGCCTCGGCCCGGGTCTCGACCTTCGGCAGGTACAGGTGCGGGACCGCGCCGTCGTCGTGGGCGCGGTGGGCCAGGTGGACCGCGACGTCGAAGAGCGTCGCCGAGACCGGCGCGCCGTCGACCTCGACCGCCGGCTCGTCGGCGTGCCAGGCCCGCGGACGAACGACCACCGTCGGCCCGTCGGCGGCCCGGCAGGCGTCGAGGATCGCCGCGTGGGCGGCCAGCACGCGGCCCCACCCGGGCGGCAGCTGGTCCTCGAGGTCGGCCATGAACAGATCGACGTCGGAGGCGACGACCGCCCGCGCCATCGCCGGCGTCGCGGGGCCGCTCAGCTCGACCACCCGTCGCGCCCCGCCCGGCCGCGGCGCGATCCGCCAGTCGCCGTCGCGAACGTCGTCGTCGGCCCGCAGCAGCTCGGCGACCCGCCCCTGCTGGATCAGCCGGCGGGTGTCGTGGCGCTGGGCCAGCAGCGCCGTCCGCCGCGGCTCGAACCGCCGGTGGAGCGCGGCCACGACGGCCAGCACGCCGTCGTCGAGCAGCGCCGCGGCCCGCCGGTCGCCCCGCCGCAGGACGCCACGCGCGGCCGGGCCGCCGTCGAGCAGCGCCTCGGGGATCGGGCTCATCGAGCGGGCCCGTGGTTGGCGACCGGAGAGGACATCTGGTTCACTACTATAGAAGACACGTTCTGTATTGAGGAAAGATCGTCATGACCGCTGCGCCCACCGGCACCCGCCTCTGGCATCCCTTCGCCGACATGTCCGCCGTCGACGGCCACGAGTTCGTGGTCGCCCGCGGCGAGGGCGCGTGGATCTGGGATCGCGACGGCCGCCGCTATCTCGACGGCACCGCGGCCCTCTGGTACGCGAACGTCGGCCACGGCCGGCCGGAGATCGCCGACGCGGTCGCCGCCCAGCTGCGCACGCTCGACGCCTACGGCGCCTTCGGCGACTTCGCCAACCAGCCGGCGATCGCCGTCGCCGAGCGGCTGGCCGAGCTGGCCCCGGTCGACGACGCGCGCGTCTTCCTGACCACCGGCGGCGGCGAGGCGATCGACACCGCGGTCAAGCTCGCGCGGCGCTGGTGGCACGCGGTCGGCGAGCCGCAGCGGACCTGGGTCATCAGCCGCGAGAACGGCTACCACGGCACCAACGGCTACGGCACCAGCATCGGCGGCCTGGCCCCCAACCGGGCCGAGCTCGGGCCGCTGATCGAGGACACCGCCCGGGTCTCCCACGACGACGTCTCCGCGCTGGCGGCGACGATCGAGCGGCTCGGCGCCGACCGGGTCGCGGCCTTCGTCTGCGAGCCGGTGATCGGGGCCGGCGGCGTCCACCTGCCCGCCCCCGGGTACCTGGAGGAGGCCGCCGCGCTCTGCCGCCGCCACGGGATCCTGTTCGTCGCCGACAGCGTGATCAGCGCCTTCGGCCGGCTCGGCAGCTGGTTCGGCGTCGAGCGCTGGAACCTGCGGCCGGACATGATCACCTTCGCCAAGGGCGTCACCAGCGGCACGCTGCCGCTCGGCGGGGTCGTCGTCAGCGGCCGGATCGCCGAGCCGTTCTGGACCACGCCCGGGCTGATCTTCCGCCACGGCGCCACCTACGCCGCGCACCCGACCTGCTGCGCCGCCGCGCTCGCCAACCTCGACCTGCTGGAGAGCGAGGGGCTGATCGCCCGCGGCCAGGAGCTGGAGGGCCCGCTGGCCGACGTCCTCGCGCCGCTGGCCGAGCATCCGGCCGTCGGCGAGATCCGCAGCGGGATCGGCCTGATCGCCGCCGTCGAGCTGGACGGCGAGCTGCGCCGGCGCGATCCGGGCGTGGTCGGCCGGGCCGCCGCGCTGGCCCGCGACGCGGGGCTGATCACCCGCGCGCTGCCGACCGCCCTGGCGCTCTCGCCGCCGCTGGTCGTGACCGCCGAGGAGCTGGCCGAGGCCGCCGCGATGCTGACCCAGGCCCTCGACCGGCTGGTCGCCGCCTGAGGCCGATGCGGTCGCCGTCGACCACGCCCGCGGGCCGCGCGTCATCGGCCCGCCCCCGGGCGCTCGCGGGGCAGGAAGGCGCCGTCGCCGGGGGCGGCCAGCACGCGGCCGCCGTCGACGGCCAGCCGGCCGCCGCGGTAGACGCGCTCGACCGTGCCGGTCACCGTCGTGCCCTCGTAGGGGCTGTAGTCGACCCGCGAGCGCTGGGCGGCGGCGGTGATCGTCCAGCGGCGCTCGGGATCGAAGACGACCACGTCGGCGTCGGCGCCGACGGTCAGCTCGCCCTTGCGCCCAGCCAGGCCGAAAGCCCGCGCCGGCGCGGTCGCGCACAACTCGACCCAGCGCTCGAGGCTGATCCGCCCGCGGCGGACGCCGTGCTCGTGCAGCAGCACCAGCCGCTGCTCGACCCCCGGCGCGCCGTTGAGGATCGTGGTGAAGTCGCCGCCCTCGACGGTCCGCTTCTGGCCATCGGCGTCGAACGGGCAGTGGTCGGTGGAGACGACCGCCAGCTCGTCGTCGGCCAGCGCCCGCCACAGCCGCGCGCGGTCGCCGGCGGTCCGCGGCGGCGGGGTGAAGACGAACTTGGCGGCCTCCTCGACCGGGCCGTCGAGCGCCGACTCGTCGAGCAGCAGGTACTGCGGGCAGGTCTCGCCGCGGACGGCGGCGCCGCGCTCGCGGGCCGCGACCAGCGCCTCGACCCCGAGCGCGCTCGACACGTGAACGACGTAGAGCGCGGCCCCGGCCCGCTCGGCCAGCTCGGCGATCCGCGCGATCGCCGCCGCCTCGGTCTCGGGCGGGCGGGTGCGGGCGTGGAACCGCGGCGCGACCTGGCCGGCGGCCAGCGCGCGGGCGATCAGCGCCTCGATCGCGTGCCCGTCCTCGGCGTGGACCAGGACCGTGGCGCCGGTCCGCGCGGCGACGTCCAGCACCTGCCGCTGACCGTCGTCCTCGAGCATCGTCCGGCCCGGGTAGGCCATGTAGGTCTTGAAGCTGGGGATCCCGCGGTCGGGCAGCGCGGCCAGGTCGGCCAGCGCGCCCGGCACCGTCAGGTCGGTGACGGCGAAGTGGCAGCCGATGTCGCAGGCCGGGCGGTGGACGTCGAGCCGCGCGTGCCAGCGCTCCAGCGCCTCGCCGACGCGGACGCCGCGCGGCTGGATGCAGAAGTCGATCAGGGTCGTGGTGCCGCCGGCCAGCGCGGCCGCGGTCCCGTCGCTGAAGTCGTCGGCCGTCCGCTGGTCGCGGAAGACCGTGTCGAGGTGCGTATGGGGATCCACGCCCCCGGGGATGACGTAGCGTCCTCCCACCTCGACCACGTCGGCGCCCGGGGCCTCGATCGCCTCGTCGATCCGGGCGATCCGGCCCTCCCGCAGCTCCACGTCGGCCCGGCGCACGCCCTCCGGCGTCACCACCGTTCCCCCGCGCAGCACCGTCAGCGCGTGCATCGCGACTGCTTCCGTTCCAGTTCACCGAGAGAGGTCACCCCATGAGCGACGCCCTTCCCCTGCCGGCGACCGTGGTCAGCACGTCGCGCGGCCACCGCGCGAGCAGCCACCACGTGATGACACCGGCCAACCACTTCCCCAGTCGGCTGCCGCACCTGGCGCGGACGCTGGTGCGCAAGCTGGTGACCCCGCGCAACGGGCAGGCCCGCTTCGGCCAGTACCTGCTGGAGCTGGAGGACGACGGGGCCGGCAGCGAGCGGCCGCTGGCGACCGGCCTGGAGCAGTTCCTCTACGTGCTCGACGGGCGCGTGCGGCTGACCCGCGACGACGCCGCCGACGAGCTGACCGCCGGCGGCCACGCCTACCTGCCCGACGACGTCGCGGTCTCCCTCAACGCGGTCGGCGGCGGCGCGCGGGTGCTCTGGATCAAGCGCCCCTACGAGCCGGCCGACGGCGTCGCCCGCCCCGGCGCGGTGATCGGCCACCGCGACCAGGGCACGTTCGGCGAGACCTCGGTCCCCGGGCTCGTGCGGATGGAGCTGATCGACCCGACCGACGCCGGCTTCGACTTCAACGTCAGCCTGATGCGGTTCGCCCCCGGGACGATCTTCCGCGTCAACGAGATCCACGACGAGGAGCACGGGCTCTACGTCACGGCCGGGCTCGGGATCCAGTTCCTCGACGGCGTCTTCCACGAGGTCGCCAAGGACGACTTCGCGTACATCGCGCCGTACTGCCCGCAGTACTTCTACGCCGTCGGGTGGGAGCACGCCGAGTACCTGCTCTACAAGGACGTGTTCCGCGACGGCTTCTGATCGCCCCGCAGGCCGACCGCCGTCGCCGCGTAGATCCGCGCGGCGGCGGCCAGGTCGTCGAGGGCGACCGACTCGTCGGGCTCGAAGCGCCAGTCGCCGGGACCGAAGACGACGCTGGGGATCCCGAACGCGGCCATGTCGGCCGCCTCGGTGCAGTAGCGCTGGCCGGGCAGCGGCGCGCCGACGACCGGCTCGCGTCCGCGGATCTCGCGGCTGGCGGCGACCAGCGCGTCGGCCAGCGGCGCGACGCCGACGTCGACCAGCGGCCGCTGGTCGAAGAGCGAGCGGACCTGGCAGCCGATCCCCGCCGGGACGACCTCGGCCACGCGCCGCTCGACGTCGGCCAGGACGCCGGCCGGGGTCATGCCCGGCAGCGTGCGGACGTCGCCGCGGACGACCGCCGAGGGCGCCACGACGCCGGGACCGATCCCCGCGTGCAGCTCGCCGACGACGACGCAGGGCAGCGCGTCGAGCCGCGGGTGGGCCGCCGGATCGGCCTGCGACCAGGTGGTGCCGGGCAGCGCCTGGACGACGGCCGCGGCGGCGGCCAGGGCGTCGGCCCCGTCCTCGCGGCGGGTCACGTGGACCGCGTGGCCGGTCAGCTCGAGCTCGAACTTGACGCAGCCGCCGTGGGCGGTGACGACCTGCAGGTCGGTCGGGTCGCCGCAGATGCCGAAGCCGGGCCAGCCGTCGCGGCTGGCCAGCGCGGCCTTGGTGCCGAGGCCGATCGTGTCCTCGTGCATCCCGGCCAGCAGCACCACGTCGCCGGGCGGCGGGCCGTGGTCGGCGACCGCCCGCAGCGCCAGCGCCATCGCGGCCAGCCCGCCGAGCATGTCGACGACCGCGCCGCCGAAGAGGCGCCCGTCGGCGACCCACGGCTCGCGCGGGTCGCCGCTCCACGGTCCCGGGTGGAAGCCGGCGTTGAAGTGGCCGTCGAGCAGCAGCCCGGGCCCCTCGCCGGTCCCCCGCACCCGCGCGATCACGTTCGGCCGGCCGCGGACGATCGTCTGCGTCTCGACCTCGATCGCCGGGTGCCGGAGCAGGCCGGCCAGGGCCCGTGCCCGCTCGGACTCGTGGCCGTCGGGGGCGTCGGCCCGCCGCAGCGCGCCGACCACCTCCGGCAGCCGCTCGACCGCGACCGCGTCGGCGACCGACCCGACCGTGGAGCTCGCCATCGTCCTAGACCTCCAGGTTCAGCCAGGTGGTCTTCAGCTGGGTGTACTTCTCCAGCGCGTGCAGCGACTTGTCGCGCCCGAACCCGGACTGCTTGTAGCCGCCGAAGGGGACCGCCATGTTGGCCTGGTTGTAGGTGTTGATCCAGACCGTGCCGGAGCGGATCGCGCGCGCCATCTGGTGCGCCTTGGTCACGTCGCGGGTCCAGACCGCGGCGGCCAGCCCGTACATCGAGTCGTTGGCGATCTCGACCGCGTGGTCGGCGTCGCGGGCGCTGATCACCGACAGCACCGGCCCGAAGATCTCCTCCTGGGCGATCTGCATCCCGTTGTCGACCTGGTCGAAGACGGTCGGGCCGACGTAGTAGCCGCCGCTCTCCTCGGCCAGCCGCTCGCCACCGGTGGCCAGCTGCGCGCCGGCGGTGCGGCCGATGTCGATGTAGTTCAGGACCCGGTCGAGCTGCGCCTGGTCGATCAGCGCGCCCGACTTCGTGTCCGGGTCGAACGGATCGCCGACGGCCCAGTCGGCGCTGTGGGCGACGACCCGCTCGACCAGCTCCTCGCGGATCGACTCCTCGACCACCAGCCGCGAGCCGGACGAGCACATCTCGCCCTGGTTGACGAACGCGCCGAGGGCGGCGAAGCGGGCCACCCGGTCGAGGTCGCCGGCGTCGGCCAGGACCACGTTCGGCGACTTGCCGCCGCACTCCAGCGAGACGGCCTTCATGTTCGACTGGCCGCTGTAGATCAGGAACAGCTTCCCGACCTCGGTCGAGCCGGTGAACGCGACCGCGTCGACGTCGGGGTGGCGCCCGAGCGCCTGGCCGGCCTCCTCGCCGAGGCCCGGCAGCGCCTGCTGGACGCCGGCCGGCACGCCGGCCTCGTCGAGCAGCGCCGCCAGCCGGGTGACGACCAGCGAGGCCTGCTCGGCCGGCTTGACGATGATCGAGTTGCCGGCGGCCAGCGCCGGGGCGATCTTCCACATCGCCATCCCGATCGGGAAGTTCCACGGCACGACCGCGGCGACCACGCCGAGCGGCTCGCGGGTGACGAGCGCGAGCGCGGTCGACGGGCTCGGGGCGACCTCGTCGAAGACCTTGTCGAGCGCCTCGCCGTAGTACTGCAGGCACTCGGCGGCGCCGTCGACCTCGCCGAGCGCGGCGCTGATCGGCCGGCCCGCGTCGAGGGTGATGATCGCGGCCAGCTCCTCGCGCCGCTCGCGGACCAGCTCGGCGGCGCGCAGCAGCACGCGCTTGCGCTCGGCCGGCGCGGCCCGCGACCAGACGCCGGCCTCGAAGGCGCGGCGGGCGGCGGCCACGGCGACGTCGACGTCGGCCTCGGCGCAGGCGGCCAGCTCGGCGATCCGCTCGCCGGTCAGCGGGGTGACCGTCTCGAGCGTGGCGCCGGAGAGCGCGTCGACGTAGGCGCCGTCGACGAACGCCTGGCCGGTCAGGGCGACGCCGTCGGCGCGCGTCCGCCAGTCGCCGATGGTGGGGGTGGTGCTCATGTGGTTCTCCTTCCCCGGGCTCAGGCTCGCTCGAGCCAGACCTCGGGCTGACGGTCGGACAGGGGCTGGGGCTCGGCGATCGCGGCCCAGTGGCGCTCGGCCGCGGCGCGGTCGTCGAGCAGGTCGATCAGCGGCTGGCCGTCCTTGACGACCAGCACCGGACGGGCGAGCGCCCGCAGGTCGGACGCGGGGTCGCCGTCGACCACCAGCACGTCGCCGCGGCAGCCGGGCTCCAGGGCGCCCAGCTCGTCCTCGCGGCCGAGCGCGATCGCGCCGTTGCGGGTGACCGCGCGCAGCACGTCGGGACGGCCCATGCCGGCGGCGGTCAGCGTCTCCGCCTCGCGCACCATCAGGTCCATCGCCGGGACCCAGTGGATCGGGTCGGTGCCGGCGGCGATCGTGACGCCGGCGGCCATCGCCCGCTGGACCGACGCGCGGTGGACGTCGCTCATCCGCTCGGCGAAGTCGGGCAGCTGGGCGTCGCTGATCGTGCCGTTGTAGCCGTGGTGGGTGGCGGCCGAGAAGGCCCACAGGGTCGGCACCAGCACGGTCCCCTGCTCGGCCATCCGGGCGACCAGCGCCTCGTCGAGCCAGGTGCCGTGGTCGATCACGTCCATCCCGGCCTCGACCGCGGCCCGGGCCGCCTCCAGCCCCTCGCAGTGGCAGCCGGTGCGGACCCCGAGCGCGTGCGCCTCGGAGACGGCGACGGCGATCTCCTCGTCGGTCATGTACCGCAGGCAGGTCCGCCAGCGGGAAGCGCCGGTGGTGTGGCTGAGGACGAGCTTGACGAAGTCGGCGCCGGCCAGGACCTCCTTGCGGACGACCTTGCGGACCTCGTCGGGACCGTCGGCGAAGACGTTGCGCCAGTCGACCGGGGCGCCGCTGCCGACCACGTTCGGGCCGGCGGCGAAGGTCCGCGGGCCGAGCACCCGGCCGGCGGCGATCTCGCGCCGCAGCTCGTAGATCCCGCGGTGCTTGCAGCCGGGGTCGCGGACGGTGGTGACGCCGGCCTCGATCGCGCGGCGGGCGACGAGCACGCCGTCGACGACGCTCTTCGTCACCAGCTCGGCGTCGGCCTCGACGCCGGAGCGGCTCATCAGGTGGCAGTGGGCGTCGATCAGGCCCGGCAGCACGTGGCGGCCGGCGACGTCGATCACGCGCGCGTCGCCGTCGCCGCCCGGCACCGCGCCGTCGCGCAGCAGCTCGACCACCCGCCCCTGCTCGATCACGACGGCCACGCCGTCGTGGAAGCTGCCGGTGCGGGCGTCGAGGACCGGTCCGCCGTGGACGATGGTGCGGGTCACGTGAGGACTCCCGGGGTCGGGACGGAGCCCGTCGCCCCGTCGAGGTCGAGGGGCGCCGTGCGCCGCGCGTAGCTGTGGACCGGGCTGGTCGTCAGGCCCAGGTCGACGAGCATCTCGGCGCTGCGGAGGGCGGCGGCGAGCCCGCAGACCACCGGCATCCCGAGCGCCTCGGCGAGCGGTCGCTCGTTGCCGGCCATCGCCGCGCCGGGCAGCACGATCGCCTCGGCGCCGTCGTGGTCGCGGGCGTGGGCGCAGGCCGTGGTCAGCCGCTCGAGGCCGCTGGTCGGCGCGGCGAAGAGGGCGCGCGCGTCGGTCGCCATCGCGACGATCGAGGCCAGCCGCTCGCCGTGGCCGTAGCCGTGGGCCAGCCGCCGCATCGCCGTCGCCTTGGCCGGCGACAGCACGACGATCGAGAACGACGCGGCGACCAGCGCCGCCGCCTGCATCCCGGCCTCGGCGATCCCGACCACCGGCCGGTCGGAGACCTGGCGGCAGGCGTCGAGCCCGGGGTCGTTGCCGCAGGCGAGCACGAACGCGTCGATCCGCGGCGCCAGCTCGGCGATCGTCCGCGCGGCCTCGACGGCGGCGATCGCGCCGTCGAGCGGGCCGTCGATCCCGGCCGGGCCGCGCTCGGCGCCGACCACGGTCAGGGCGCTGTCGGCCAGCGCCCGCGGCCGCAGGTAGCCGTCGATCAGCGCGGTCGCCCTCGGCGACGAGTTCGGGTTGACGACGCCGATCCGCCGCCGGATGCGGGGCCCCTCGCTCACGAGAGGAAGCACTGCTCGGAGATCGCCGCCGCGCTCGGCTGGTGCAGCTCGGCCCGGATCCGGCCGTTGCGCATCACCAGCACGCGGTCGCAGAGCGCGCTCAGCTCCTCCGGCTCGCTGGAGACCAGCAGCACGCCGATCCCGCGCTCGGTCAGGTCGGCGACCCGCTCGAGGATGAACCGCTTGGCGCCGACGTCGACGCCCTGGGTCGGCTCGTGGAGGATCACGCAGCGCAGCCCCTCGCGGGCCATCCACTTGGCGAGCAGGACCTTCTGCTGGTTGCCGCCGGAGAGCGAGCCGAGCAGCCGCTCGCTGTCGCCGGACGGGCGGACGTCGTAGCGCTCCATCGCCGCCTCCACCGAGGCCCGCTCCTCGCGGTGGCGGATCCGCCCGTGCCGGACGTGCTTGTCGAGCGAGACGAGGGTCATGTTCTCGCGGATCGACGCCTCCAGCAGGCCGGAGTTGCGCTTGCGGTCGGGGGGCAGGAAGCCGATCCCGGCCGCCACAGCCCGCCGCGGCGAGGGCCGCTTCAGCGGCTCGCCGCGCACCAGCACCTCGCCGGCGGCCGCCCGCAGGTCACCGACCAGCAGCCGCGGGACGTCGTCCTGGCCGCTGCCGGCGAGGCCAGTCAGGCCCAGGACCTCGCCCCGGTGGAGCGCGAACGAGATCTCGTGGGCGCCGCCGCCGGTCAGCTCGCGGGCCTCCAGCGCGACCTCGCGGCCGGCCTGGTCGGGACGCTCGGGGTAGAAGCTCTCCAGCGCGCGGCCGAGGATCGACTGGACCAGGTCCTCTTGGCCCTCCAGCTCGGCGGTCCGGCACTCGCGGACGACGGCGCCGTCGCGGAGGACGGTGACCGCGTCGGTGATCGCCAGCACCTCGTCGAGCCGGTGGGTGCAGAAGACGATCGCGGTGCCGCGGGCGGCGGCCGAGCGCATCGCGGCGAACAGCCGGTCGCGCTCGTGGACGGTCAGGTTGGCGGTCGGCTCGTCGAGCACCAGCAGCCGCGCCTGCTCGCGGCCGCGGGCGTAGACGCCGCGGGCGATCGCGACCACCGCGCGCTCGGCCAGGGTCAGCTGCTCGACCGGGGTCGAGGCGGGCCGGTCGACGCCCAGGTCGCAGAGGATCCGCTCGACGATCCGGGCCTGCTCGCGCCAGCGGATCCGCCCAAGCCGGCTGGTGACCATCGCGCCGGCGCAGACGTTGTCCATGATCGTCAGCGACGTCGCCAGGCCGAGGTCCTGGTGGACGAAGCCGAAGCCGAGCGCCGCGGCCGAGGTCGGGGTCAGCGGCAGCGCGTGCGGCTCGCCGTCGACCAGCAGCCGGCCGCCGTCGTCGGGCTCGTGGTAGCCGGCGAGGATCTTGAACAGCGTCGACTTGCCGGCGCCGTTCTCCCCCACCAGCCCGTGGATCTCGCCGAAGCGGAACCCGATCGAGACGTCGCGCAGCGCGCGGTGGCCGCCGAAGGTCTTCGAGACGTGCTCGAGCCGGACCTCGTCACGGCTGCCGCTGGTGGCCATCTCGCCCGGCTCCCTCGTGGCGGTGGCGGTCGGCATCAGTGGCTCGCTTCCCGCTCGCGCATCAGGTGGGCGAAGGTGATCGCCAGCACCAGCGCGCTGCCGTTGAAGACGTTCTCCAGCCAACCGGCGCCGCCGAGCAGCTGCAGGCCGGTGACGCCGACGACCAGCACGTAGACCGCGATCACCGTGCCCCAGGCGTTGAAGCGGCCGGGCTTGATCGCCGCCGCGCCGAGGAAGACCGCCGCCGCGCCGGGCAGCAGGTACGACATCCCCAGGTTCGGGTCGGCGCTGCCGAGGCGGCCGAAGTTGATGACGCCGGCGAGCCCGGCCAGCGCCGAGGCGGCCATCAGCGAGCCGCCGCGGATCCAGTCGACCGGCAGGCCGCTGAGGCGGGCGACGGCGCGGCCCTCGCCGGCGAAGTAGACGTAGCGGCCGATCGGGGTGTGCTCGAGCACGAACCAGAGCACGCCGGCCAGCAGCAGCCCGAAGTAGACCGGATAGGGCAGGCCGAAGAGGTCGTTGGTGGTGAGCTTGGTCAGCAGCTCGGGCGGGCCGGTCAGCACCTGCGACTTGGAGACCGCGAGCGTGAAGCCGATGATCACCGTGCCCGAGCCGAGGGTGGCGATCAGCGAGCTGATCCCGATCACGACGATGAAGAAGGCGTTGATCGCCCCGATCAGCACGCAGCTGAGCAGAACCACGACGAGCGCCGGGCCGAGCGCCCAGCCGTGGCTGACGGTCAGCACCGCGGTCAGCGTCGTCGCCCAGGCCAGCGTGGCCCCGAACGACATGTCGTACTCGCCGGCCGCGAACGGCAGCACCAGGCCGAGCACGGCGACCATCAGCACCGCCTGGGTCGAGGTGACGACCTTGAGGTTGTCGAAGGTGAAGAAGGTGTCCGGGGCCAGCGCCGAGTAGATGGCGATCATCCCCAGCAGCACGAGCACCAGCGCGTACTGGGCCAGCAGCTTTCGGGGCGACCAGCGGCGGGCGCTGGTCACGGTCGGGGTGGGCGTGGGCGCGCCGTTTGCGGCGCCGCCGGCCGCGGCCGCGGCCGCGGGTGTGGTGTCGATCTTGGTGGTCATCGCTCGCCCCTCCCACGGAGCGCTGCTCGGGGTGTCGCGCGGGGCGCACCCGGTCGTCCGTCGTGCCGTCGGCGGCGGGCGCGGGCCCGCGGCGGTCGACGGTCTGCTCGTCCCCCGGCGGCGTTTCCGCCATCCGGTACCCTCGTTCCGTGCCGTCGGAGAAGCGCGAGGGTGTCCAGTCGCTGAGCCGGGCCCTCGATCTGCTCGAGGCGCTCGCCGCCAGCGACGAGCGGCCGCTCTCGGAGCTGGCCGAGGAGACCGGGATGATCCCCTCGACCGCCCACCGGCTGCTCGCCTCGCTCGGCCAGCGCGGCTACGTCTCCCAGAACCCGGAGAGCGGGCGCTACCGGATCGGCTTCAAGCTGCTGGAGCTGGCGACCGCGATCACCTCGCGCCGCGACCGGCTGCGGGCCGCGGCCCGGCCGCACCTGGAGGCGCTCCGCGACCGCACCGGCGAGAGCGTCAACCTGGTCGTGCTCGACCGGCTCGACGTGGTCTACCTGGACCAGGTCGAGGGCAACCGCAGCGTCCGGATGTTCACCCAGGTCGGTCGCACGGTCCCCGCCCACACCACCGGCGCCGGCAAGGCGATCCTCGCCGGCCGCCCGGCCGACGAGGTCGCGCGGCTGTACGCCGACGACGCCGTCTTCGCCCCGCTGACGGCGCGCACGATCACCAACGCGATCGACCTCGACCGGGCCCTCGAGCGCGTCCGCCGCGACGGCTTCGCCGTCGACGACGAGGAGCACGAGGAGGGCGTCGGCTGCGTCGCCAGCGCGATCCGTGACGGCGACGGGCAGGCGATCGCGGCGATCAGCGTCTCCGGCCCGTCGAGCCGGATGATCACCGGCTCGACGGCCGAGCTGGGCCGCGAGGTCGAGCGCCACGCCGCCGAGGTCACCGCCGCGCTCGCCGAGCGGGCGCCGGCGACCGCCTGACGTCGGCGGCGCGCCGCCGGATCGGGTGCGGGGCAGCGGCTCCATCAGGCCAGGAAGGTCGACGCCAGCGCGCCCGACACCAGGCGGCTGATGTTCGCCCGGGTCACGTCGATGTGGGTCCGCATCAGCTCGACGGCGCGCTCGGCGTCGCGGTCGGCGATCGCCTCGAGGATCGCGTTGTGCTCGAGCTGGGTGACCTCGATCCGGCCGGCGTCGAGGAAGTCGGTCTTGCGGACGATCGCGATCCGGTCGCTGATCCGCTCGAGGGTCGAGATCAGCATCTCGTTCTGCGACAGCTGGGCGATCCCCATGTGGACGCGGGCCTCGATCTCCAACCGCGACTCGGCCAGCTCGTAGGCGTCCTCCTCGCGCTCGGCGTCGGCCGCGTACCAGCTGTCCCACGAGGCGCGCAGCATCTCCAGCGCCGGGTCGGTCGCCCGCTCGCAGGCCTGCTCGACGGCCAGGCACTCGATCGAGCTGCGCAGCCGGTACATGTCCTCGAACTCGCGCAGGTCGAAGGGGCGGGTGACGCGGCCGCCGGGCATCGCGACGACCAGCCCCTCCTGCTCCAGCCGCTGCAGCGCCTCGCGGATCGGCGTCCGGCTGACCCCGAACCGCTCGCAGAGCTCGGTCTCCAGCAGCCGCGCACCCGGCTTGATCAGGAAGTGGGTGATGTCGCGCTTGAGCGCGTCGTAGGCCTCGTTGTCCTTGGTGCGTGCCATGCGTCGCTCTCGGGGTCGAACGCGGATTGCGCCTGGTGCATCCGCGATGTATACAAACCGTATCCGCGCATCTTCGGCGCTGTCAAGACCGAATCCACGAACGGTCCGCCACGCCCGCGCAGCCCACCCGAGACCGGAGCACCACCGCCCCATGTCCACCACCGACCCCGGCCTGCGAGCCGCCCCGATCGACGACCAGGGCGGCCGCGAGGTCCTGTCCCGCGAGGCGCTCGAGTTCCTGGCCGCGCTCCACCGCCGCTTCGGCGCCCGCCGCGACGAGCTGCTGGCCGCCCGCCGCGGCCGCGGACGCCCGCGCGGCCTGCCGGAGGAGACCCGCGCCCAGCGCGAGGGCGGCTGGACGGTCGCCCCGCCGCGCCCCGACTACGGCGACCGGCGGGTCGAGATCACCGGCCCGGTCGACCGCAAGCTGGTCGTCTCGGCGCTCCGCTCCGGCGCCCGCGGGTTCATGGCCGACTTCGAGGACGCCACCTCCCCCACCTGGGCGGCGCTGATCCGGGGCCAGGCGAACGTGGCCGACGCCGCCGACGGCACGATCGCCCACGTCGGCGCCGACGGCGAGCGGCGGACGCCCGACGGCCGCACGACGCTGATCGTCCGCCCCCGCGGGCTGCACCTGCCGGAGCGGCACCTGACGGCCGACGGCGCCCCGGTCGCCGGCGCGCTGGTCGACGCCGGGCTGTTCCTCTTCCACGGCGCCCGCGCGCTGCTCGACCGCGGGCACGGGGTCTACCTGTACCTGCCGAAGCTGGAGCACCACCTGGAGGCCCGCTGGTGGAACAACGTGCTCGGCTGGTGCGAGCGCGAGCTGGGCCTGCCGGAGGGCTGCGTGCGCCCGACCGTCCTGATCGAGACGCTGCCGGCCGCGTTCCAGATGGACGAGATCCTGTGGGAGCTGCAGGAGCGGTCGTACGGGCTCAACGCCGGCCGCTGGGACTACCTGTTCTCGGCGATCAAGACCCTCGCCGACGATCCGGCGGCGGTCCTGCCCGACCGCGGCGACGTGACGATGACGGCGCCGTTCATGCGCGCCTACTGCGAGCGGCTGGTGGCCACCTGCCACCGCCGCGGCGCGTTCGCGATCGGCGGGATGTCGGCCCTGATCCCGTCGCGGACCGACGCCGCGGCGAACGCCCGCGCGCTGGCCGCGGTCGCCGCCGACAAGCGCCGCGAGGCCGGCGACGGCTTCGACGGCTCGTGGGTCGCCCATCCCGACCTGGTGCCCGTCGCCCAGGCCGCGTTCGACGAGGTGCTGGGCGCTCGGCCGCACCAGATCGACCGCCGCCGCGACGACGTGACCGCGGCGCCCGCGGCGCTGCTCGAGGTCGGCAGCGCCCGCGGAGCGATCACCGCCGCCGGGCTTCGCAACGACGTCAGCGTCGCGGTCCGCTACCTGTCGGCCTGGCTGACCGGCCGCGGGGCGGTGGCGATCGACGGGCTGATGGAGGACGCCGCCACCGCCGAGATCTGCCGCGCGCAGCTGTGGCAGTGGATCCGCCACGGGGTCCGGCTCGACGACGGCCGGGTGGTGACGCGGGCGCTGGTCACCCGCGTGCTCGACGACGTGCTGGCCGAGCAGCGGGCGGCGCTCGGGCCCGACGGCTGGCGCGACGGGCGGATGGACGAGGTCCGGGCGCTGGTCGAGCGGCTGGCGCTGGCCGACGAGCTGGAGCCGTTCCTGACGTCCGTCGCCTACGACCAGCTGGAGCCGTAGCCGCCGCGGCTTGCATTCATTCCCATATCGGTATATGTTGCCCGCATGGCCCGAGCGGCGACCACCACCGACGCGTTCAACGCCGTCGCCGAGCCCCGGCGGCGGCAGATCCTCGACCTGCTGGCCGAGGGCGAGCGCCCGGTGAGCGACCTGGTCGAGCGGCTCGGGCTGGCGCAGCCGCAGGTGTCCAAGCACCTGCGGGTCCTGCGCGAGGTCGGGGCGGTGCGGGTGCGCGAGCAGGGCCGCCAGCGGCTCTACCGCGTCGACGCCGCCGCGCTGAAGCCGATCCACGACTGGGTCAGCGGCTACGAGCGGCTGTGGCAGCAGCGCTTCGACCGCCTCGACGACGTCCTCACCACCCTCGAGCAGGAGCAGGCAGATGAGCACCACCGGTAGCCGACGGGTCGAGCTGACCCTGCCGGCCGACGACCAGATCCTGATGACCCGCGAGCTGACGGCCGCGCCGCCGCTCGTCTACCGCGCGTGGACCGAGCCCGAGCTGGTGGCCCAGTGGTGGCCGTCGAGCCGCGGCACGATGCTGGTGGCCGAGATCGACCTGCGGGTCGGTGGCCGCTGGCGGTGGGTGATGCGGGCCGGCGAGGGCTTCGAGGTCGGCTTCCACGGCGAGTACCTGGAGATCGTCCCCGACCAGCGGCTGGTCCACACGGAGGTCTTCGAGGGCGCGCCCGGGACGCCCGAGGAGGCGGAGGCGAACGCCACCGACAACACGATCGAGTTCCTGCCGCTCGACGGCGGCGGCACGCTCGTGCGGATGCTGACCGTCTGCCCCAGCCGCGAGATCCGCGACATCATCGTCCAGTCCGGCATGGAGGCCGGCGTCCAGGACGGGATGGCGCTGCTCGACGAGCTGACCCAGCGGCTGGCCGAGGCCTGAGCCCTAGCGCGCCGCCGGCATCCAGCGCTCCAGCTCCAGCGCCAGCCGCACCTCCAGCCCGTGGCCGGCGAGGCCCGCCGGCAGCAGGCCGTCGGCGCGGGCGATCCGCTTCAGGATCGTGTTGCGGTGGGTGTGCAGGACGGCGGCGGCGCGGGGCGCGCTCGAGTCCTCGCGCAGGTAGGTGCGGACCGTCTCGCGCAGCTCGCCGTCGGCGTCCTGGAGCGCACCGAGGGTGGCGGCGACGAAGGCCCGCGCGCGGGCCTCGTCCTGCATCGCCAGCGAGACGACCCGGACCTCGGAGTAGGTGACGATCCGCGGCCCGCCGGGGTCGCGGAGCAGCAGCCGCTGGGCGTCGCGGGCCTCGCGGTGGCTGTCGCGGAAGCCGCCGATCCCGGGCAGCGTCGAGCCGGCGGTGACGGTGATCCCCGGCGGCAGCTCCTCGACCGTCGCCCGCAGCCGGCCGAGGTCGGGGTCGGGGCCGGCGGTCCAGGCCCAGAGGCCGCTGTTGCCCGACGGCAGCACGAACGGGCGGCTGGTGCCCATCGCGCTCGCCAGCCCGCCGGCCGCCCGCTCCAGCTCGCCCAGCTCGATCGCCCGCGGGTCGCCCCACAGCAGCAGCGCGGTGTGGCGGCGCTCCAGGTCGTAGCCGATCCGGGCACTGGCGCGGGCGGCGTGGATCGGCGCCCCGTCCAGGATCAGCATCACCGTCTCGCGCCAGCGCGCCGGCGCCCCGCCGACCAGCTCCTCGCGCTCGGCCTCCATCTGCCGCGCCAGCGCGTCGAGGATCCCGTCGACGTAGGCGAACAGCGAGCGCGAGCCGAAGTCGAGCACCGCCTCCAGCGCGTCGCCGTCGAGGCCCTCCTCGCGGGCCCGCCGCATCCAGGTCCGCCAGGCCACGTTCTGGCCCTGGCGGTAGGCGGTCGAGAGCGCGTCGCGCTCGATCCCGCGGCGGACCAGGTCGCGGGCCAGGTCGAGCGCCTCGGGCGGCGGGTCGACCCCGACCGGCTCCTCGGGACGGGCGATCGTGACGGTGATCCAGCGGGTGATGTTGGCGTGGGTGCTGGCGCGGGTGTTCTCGGCCAGCAGCGGATCGGCGGCCAGCGGCGGCGTCGCCTCGAGGATCGCGGCGACCATGCTCCGCACCAGCGGCTCGACCTGGGCCAGCATCCGCTCCCCCACCGCGCGGATCTGCCGGGAGGTCTCGGCCGACGGCGCTTCCCACACGACCTGCATCACGGTGACGGCCAGCCTAGCCCCTCCGCGGGGG
The DNA here is from genome assembly GCF_034096925.1 of Patulibacter defluvii. NCBI lineage: Bacteria > Bacillati > Actinomycetota > Thermoleophilia > Solirubrobacterales > Patulibacteraceae > Patulibacter > Patulibacter defluvii. Next base: position 58,007 of record NZ_JAWZSQ010000006.1, on the reverse strand, counting down.
CATCTGCCTACCTGCGCGGTCCAGGACGGGGCGAATGCACTCCGTCGGGCCCTCCCGCCGCTGCCACTGTGAGCTACCGCACGCAGTGTCGAACACCGCGTCGAGTCGAGCGAGAAGCGAGTGGAGGCCACGGGTCGCATGGCAGAACGAGCAGCAACCGCGTCGATCGTCGAGCTCCCCGATCGGCGGGCGGCCGCCAACCCCGACGGCGGCTGCGTGGCCGACGATCGCGGGGCCGCCGCCAACGGCGAGTTCCTCGACCGCGTCAAGCGCGCGGCGGGGGCCCTGCGGGGCGCCGGCGTCGGTCCCGGCGACGTGGTCGCGGTGGCGCTGCCGAACCGCAGCGAGCTGCTGGTGACGCTCTTCGCCGCCTGGCGGCTGGGCGCGGCGATGACCCCGATCAACCCCGCGCTGACCGCGGCCGAGCGCCAGTACCAGGTCGACGACGCCGGGGCGACCGTGGTCGTCAGCGACGGGCTCGACGTCGACGCGGCGGTGATCGACGTCACCGACCTCTGCGCCGGCCCGCCGCTGGAGGAGCCGGCCGAGTCGGTGCCCGAGCACGCGCTGGCGCTGCTGATCTACACCAGCGGCACCACCGGCAAGCCGAAGGGCGTGATGCTCGACCACCGCAACGTCGCGGTGATGTGCGCGATGGTCGGCGAGGCGATCGCGGTCGACGAGCGCGACCACTGCCTGCTGATCCTGCCGCTCTTCCACGTCAACGCGATCGTGGTCAGCGCGCTGACGCCGCTGCTGGCCGGCGGCCGGGTGACCGTCGTCGAGCGCTTCAGCCCCAGCGCCTTCATCCCGCTGGTCGAGCAGCTGCGCCCGACCTACTTCTCGGCCGTGCCGGCGATCTACGCGATGCTGACCGCGCGCGAGGAGAGCCACAGCGCCGACTTCTCGTCGCTGCGGCTGGTGGTCTGCGGCGCCGCCCCGATGCCGGCCGAGGAGATCGCCCGGGTCGAGGAGCGGTTCGGGGTCGTCCTCGTCGAGGGCTACGGGCTCTCCGAGGGCACCTGCGCCTCGACGATCAACCCGATCGACGGGGTCCGCAAGCCCGGCACCGTCGGCCTGCCGCTGCCCGGCCAGGAGGTGATCGTCGTCGACCCCGAGGGCCGGCCGGTCCCCCAGGGCGAGCGCGGCGAGGTGGTGATCCGCGGCGAGAACGTGATGCGCGGGTACCTCAACCGGCCCGAGGCGACGGCCGACACGGTCGACGGCGACGGCTGGCTGCACACCGGCGACGTCGGGATCCTCGACGAGGACGGCTACCTGCGGATCGTCGACCGGATCAAGGACATGATCATCCGCGGCGGGGAGAACATCTACCCCAAGGAGATCGAGAACGTCCTCTACGGCCACGACGACGTGCTCGAGGCCGCGGTCATCGGCCGGCCCGACGACGTCCTCGGCGAGGTCGTCGTCGCCTACGTCTCGCTGCGGCCCGACGCCACCGTCGACGCCGATCAGCTGCACGACCTCTGCAACGAACGGCTCGCGAAGTACAAGCGGCCGGTCGCCATCCACCTGCTCGACGAGCTGCCGAAGAACCCCGTCGGCAAGCTCGACAAGCCGACGCTGCGTACCCAGGACGCAGCGGCCATCAGCCCCCAGCCCAGCGTCTGAGGAGAGAGAAGCACCATGGGCCTCACCACCGGGAACTTCCCGCCCGTCGACCCACCGACGTTCATGAACATGCCCTACCTCGAGCGCATCAAGACGCTCTCGAGGCACTGGGCGGAGTACGGCTTCGGCGCGCCGAAGATCACGATGTTCATCTACCTGTTCCGGATGATCTTCTTCACCGCCGGCTGCGGCGTGCTCGCGGCGACGCTGACCTCCGGCGTCGACCCGCTCGAGCCGTCGGTCTGGATCGGCGAGGCGGTCGTCTGGCAGAAGCTGATCATCTGGATGCTGCTGATCGAGTCGCTCGGCATGGGCGGTTCGTGGGGCCCGCTGTCGGGCCACTTCAAGCCCTTCACCGCCGGCTTCCGCCACTACTTCCGGGTCGGCACGATCCGGCTCCCGCCGTGGCCGACGAAGGTGCCCGGCACCGCCGGTCACACCCGCGAGCCGATCGACGTCGCGGTCTACACGCTGCTGATCATCAGCTACATCGTGGCGATCGCCCTGCCCGGCCAGGACGACGCCGGCCTGACCGCCGCCGTCGGCGTCGGCAACGAGGGGCTGGTGCCGATGGCGGCGCTGGTGCCGATGATCGTGCTGCTGTGCGTGATCGGCCTCCGCGACCGGACGGTCTTCCTGGCCGCCCGCTCGGAGCAGTACCTGCCGGCGCTGATCTTCTTCGCGTTCTTCCCGTTCGTCGACATGGTGATCGCGGCCAAGATCCTGATCGTGGCCGTCTGGGCCTGGGCCGGCTTCTCGAAGCTGACCAAGCACTTCCCGTACGTGATCCCGCCGATGGTGTCGAACACGCCGTGGCTGACCTCGCGCAAGATCAAGCGGATGCATTACGCGGACTTCCCGAACGACCTGCGGCCGTCGAAGAAGGCGCGGTTCGTGGCGGAGATCCCGGGCACCGCGTTCGAGATCGTGGTGCCGATCGTGCTGCTGCTGTCGACCAACGACACGATCACGACGATCGCCGCGATCATCATGCTCGGCTACTGCGTCTTCATCATCAGCTGCTTCCCGCTGGCGACGCCGATCGAGTGGAACGTCATGTTCATGTACCTGATCGGCTTCCTCTTCCTGAAGCACCAGGGCAGCGAGGGGTACGCGCTGTGGGACATGGACCCGGCGCTGCTGATCCTGACGCTCGGCGCGATGTGCGTGTTCCCCATCTGGGGCAACATGCGGCCGGACCAGATCTCGTTCCTGCCGGCCCTGCGCCAGTACGCGGGCAACTGGGCGTCGGCGATGTGGGCGCTGGCCCCGGGCGCGGAGCAGAAGCTCAACGACCACGTCAAGAAGGCGTCGCTGATGCAGCGCGATCAGCTCGAGGAGATGTACGGCTTCCACGAGGCGGAGGTCGTCCTCCACCAGCTGCTCGGCTGGCGCTCGCTGCACAGCCAGGGCCGCGGCCTCAACTCGGTGATGTGGAACACCCTCGGCAAGGACCTCGACCACTACACGCTGCGCGAGGCGGAGTTCTCCTGCAACGCGGTGATCGGCTGGAACTTCGGCGAGGGCCACCTCCACGACGACCGCCTGATCACCGCCCTCCAGGAGCGCTGCAACTTCGCGCCGGGCGAGTTCATCGTGGTCTGGGTCGAGTCGGAGCCCTACGGCAACGGCCGCCAGCAGTACCACGTGATCGACGCCGCGGTCGGCGTGATCGAGCGCGGCAGCTGGTCGGTCCAGGAGTGCGTCGACGCCCAGCCGTGGCTGCCCGACGGCCCGGTCTCGACCGAGGTCACCTGGCGCCGGGAGGGCTACCAGCGGGTCAGCTACCCGCCGGCGCAGGCCGAGGCCGCGCCGCAGCCGGCCTCCCCGGCCGCCCCGCAGCCCCAGGTCGCCACGTGACCAAGGCCGTCATCGTCGGCAGCGGGCCCAACGGGCTCGCTGCCGGCCTGACGCTCGCCGCCGAGGGGATCGAGGTCACGGTCCTCGAGGCGGCGAGTCGCCCGGGCGGCGGCACCCGCACCAGCGAGCTGACCCTGCCGGGCCTGCTCCACGACGAGTGCTCCGCCGCCCACCCGCTGGCGGTCGACAACCCCTTCAGCCGCCGCTTCGACCTGGCCGGCCACGGCCTCACCTGGCGCTGGGCGGAGATCGAGTACGCCCACCCGCTCGACGGCGGCGGCGGGGCGGTCGCCCACCGCTCGGTCGAGCGGACCGCCGAGGAGCTGGGCCGCGACGGCGCGGCCTGGCGGTCGGTCTTCGGCCCGCTCGACGAGCGCTTCGGCGCGATCGCCGAGGAGATCACGCAGCCGATGCTGCGGATCCCCGACCACCCGCTGGCGATGGCCCGCTTCGGGCTCTGGTCGGGCCTGCCGGCGGCGCTGGTCGCCCGCCGCTGGCGCGGGGCCGAGGCCCAGGCGCTCTGGGCCGGCGTCGCCGCCCACAGCTTCCGCCCCTTCACCAGCCCGGTCTCGTCGGCGATCGGCGTCGCGCTCGGGACCGCCGCCCACCACTTCGGCTGGCCGGTCGCCGAGGGCGGCTCGCGCGCGATCACCGACGCGATGGCGTCGCTGCTGCGCGAGCACGGGGGCACGATCGAGACCGGCGTCGAGGTGACCTCGCTGGCCGAGCTCGGCGACCCGGAGATCGTGATGCTCGACGTCGCGCCGACCGCCGCCGCGCGGATCGCCGGCGACCGGATCCCCGGGCGGGTCGCGCGGGCGCTGCGCCGCTACCGCCAGGCCCCCGGCACCTTCAAGGTCGAGTTCGCCGTCCAGGACGGGATCCCGTGGACCTACGAGCCGACCCGGCGGGCCGGCACCGTCCACGTCTGCGGCGACCTGCGCGAGATCGCCGCCGCCGAGCGGATGACCTGCCGCGGCCAGATGCCGGAGCGGCCGTTCGTGCTGCTCTGCCAGCAGTACCTGGCCGACCCGACGCGCTCGAACGGCGACGTCCACCCGATCTACGCCTACGCCCACGTGCCGTCCGGCTACACCGGCGACGCGAGCGGCCCGATCGAGGCCCAGATCGAGCGCTTCGCCCCCGGCTTCCGCGACCGGATCCTGGCCCGCCACGTGCGGACCACGACCGAGACCGCGGCCCACAACGCCAACCTGGTCGGCGGCGACATCGTCGGCGGCGCCAACGACGCGCTGCAGATGGTCTTCCGCCCGCGCCCCGCCCGCGACCCCTACGGGCTCGGCGCGCCGGGGCTGTTCCTCTGCTCGGCGTCGACGCCGCCCGGGGCGGGGGCCCACGGGATGTGCGGCCACAACGCCGCCAACGCGGCGCTGCGGCAGCTGCGACAGGGGACCGCCGGCGGCTGGTGAGCGCGACGCGGCGTTCACACCTTCCGGAAACCAACCGGAAAGGGCGGCGAGCACTATGCTGCCGCCGCCCGACGCCGAACCTGTCGCAAATCACTGTTCCAAATTCGCCAAACGCACACGGTCGACCAACTATCGGCTGACCGTGGCGCGCCGCCCGTCCTGCGGGCGAAGATCCGCCGCCCGGCCGCCCGGCCCGAGGCGATCGCCCGCCCGGCGCTCGACGCCGCGCTCGCCCGTGCCTCCACGCACCCGCTGACGCTGGTGGTGGCGCCGGCCGGCTACGGCAAGACGACGGCGGTCGCCCAGTGGGTCGAGGGCCAGCCGGCGCCGCACGCGTGGATCTCGCTCGACCGCCGCGACGACGACCCCAGCCGGCTCACCGCCCACCTGCTGGCGGCGACCGCGCGGGCGCTGCCGAACCCCTCGACTGTCCCCCGCGAGGCGCTCGACGCCGGCGCCGACCCGGCCGACGTGGTGGTCCCGCTGCTGGTCGGCGACCTCGAGCGGCGGCTCGACGGCGACGGCCTGGTGCTGGTCCTCGACGACGGCCACGCCGTCCGCTCCGCCGCCAGCCACGACCTGCTCGAGCAGCTGCTGGCCGCGCTCCCGGAGGGGGTCCGGACCGTGATCGTCGGCCGGCCGCCGCTGCCGATCTCGCTCGCCCGCCGGCGGGCCGCCGGGACGGTGGCGGAGATCGGCCCGGCCGCGCTGCGGTTCACGCTGCCCGAGGTCGAGGCGTTCGTCAACGGCGCGCTCGGGCTGAGCCAGAGCGACGAGCAGTTGCGACGGCTGACGCGGGCGACCGACGGCTGGCCGGCGGCGCTCTCGCTGGCGGTCGCCTCGCGGTCGGCCGACCCGGCGGCGCTGGTGCCGGCCGCGGCGACCACCGGCGAGATCGCCGAGTACCTGCTGCAGGAGGTGCTGACCTGCGCCGGCGAGCCGATGCGGCGGTTCCTGCGGCGGACGTCGATCCTGAGCCGGCTCGAGGACGACCTCTGCGTCGCCGTCGCCGACGATCCCGAGGCCGGCGAGCACCTGCGGACCGCCTGGCGCGCCAGCCTGCTGATCGCGCGCGACGACGACGACGCCGCGCTCCGCTACCACCACCTGCTGACCACCCTGCTGCAGGCCGAGCTGCGCCGCAGCGAGCCGCAGCTGATCCCCGAGCTGCACCGCCGCGCCGCCGCCTGGCACCGCCGCCGCGGCGACCACGAGCAGGCGGCCGAGCACGCGATCCGGGCCGGCGACCCGCAGCTGGCCGCCGCCATCCTCAGCGAGGCGTGGTTCCCGTGGCTGTTCGTCGACCGGCGGCCGCGGGCGGTGCTGGCGCTGCTCGACCGGCTGCCCGGCGACCCCGGCCCCTGGCGGACCTTCGTCGAGGCCCTGCGGCTGGCCTGCGAGGCGCTGGAGCTGGGGGTCGGACGGCCGGAGCGGCGGCGGCTGGCCGAGCTGTCGGCGCGCCCGCCCCGACCCGAACGGGCGTCGACGGCGGTCCTCGACGCGCTCCGCCGCTCCCCGCTCTTCGGCGACGTTCGCGGCGCCCTCGCCGCCTGCGCGGCCGATCCCGCGCTTCCGCCGCCCGACCGCCGCACCCGCCACGCGCTCGGCATCCAGCGGGCGCTGGTCGGCTGGTTCGCCGGCGACCGCACGGCGCTGGCGTGGCTGGAGCAGGAGCCGCCGCCCGACGGCGGCCTGACGATGCGGGTCTGGCGGCTGGCGCTGCTGACCCTGTTCGCGCTCGACGGCGACGACATCGACGCGGCCGTCCGCCACGGCCGGGCCGCGGTCGCCGAGGTCGACGCGGTCGGCGACGACGACCTGGCCTGCTCGATCCCGGCCTACCAGGCCTGCGCCGCGGCGCTCGGCCGGGCCGGCGACCTGGACGCCGCCGAGGCGATGCTGGCGCGGGCGTGGACGGTGACCGCGCGGCTGCCGACCGGCGTCGACCACCTGCTGACGCTGACGATCGCCGCCGGGCTGGCGCTCGGCCGCAACCAGCACGACCGCGCCCGGGCCCACGCCCAGGCGGCGCGGGCGATCGTCGACGACTGCGCCGACCTCGGCGCCCTCGCTCGCAAGCTGGAGCAGATCGAGCGCGCGATCGGCGACGCCTTCGCCCACCCCCTGACCGGCACGCCGCTGTCGCGGGCCGAGCAGCGGATCCTCGCGCTGCTGCCGGGGCCGGCGAGCGCGGCCGAGATCGCCGGCGACCTGCACCTGTCGCCGAACACCGTCCGGACCCACGTCCGGCGGATCTACCGCCGGCTGGGGGTCTCGTCGCGCGGGCAGGCGGTGGCGGCCGCGCGGGCCCGCGGGCTGTTGTGAGCCGGGGTGGCCACGACCGCTGAACGGTGTACACGAAATATCGCCACCCCACACCACCACGAATCACCCCCCGCCTGCCATCGTCATGACCCTCCCGGATCACCGAGCCGTCCGACCGCGAGGAGCCACCCCGATCGCCACCACCGAGCGCGCCGACGGCCCCCAGGGCTCACCGCGGGACGCCGACGCGGTCCTGGTCGCGACCGGGGTCGCCGCCGCCCGCCGCCACTCGGCCGACGTCAACCGCGCCGTCGAGCCGCTGCTGCGGGCCGCGATGGCGACCCTCGTCCGCCGCGGCATCGATCCCGCCGCCCCCGGCCGCCGTTGGCCGCGGCGGCGCGGCCGGCCGCCCGAGCGCCGCGGCTGGACCCTCGACCTGGCGCCGGTCGTCGACGCGGTGCTGGCGATCGACCGCGAGCACGAGCAGTGGTCCCTGCACGGCACCGGCGGCGGCCGTCCGCGCTGGCGGCCGCTCGGCCCCTCCCCCAGCCCGCTGCCCGGCTTCCGGATCGACGAGTCGGCCGGCTCGTTCGTCGAGCTCGACCTCGATGGCATCGGCCGGCCGGTGCTCGTCCGCTGCGCCCGCACGACCGGCTTCCTGGAGCAGCGGCTGCCGCTCGGCGCCCGCCAGCGCGAGCTGTGGCGGATCGGGACCGCGGTCGACTCGCCGGTGCGGGTGGTCGAGAGCGAGGCCCGCGGCTACGGGTCGGAGCTGGTGGTGCGGGAGATCCCGCTCGACGGCATCTCGCTCCACGAGGCGCTGGTGGCCGGGATCCGCGCCCAGCAGCCGCGGCCGGACCGGCGCCACCGACGGCGGCGCCCGGCCCCGCCGCCCCCGGGCGACCGCCGCCGCTGAGCCGCCGCGCGGCCCGCGGCTCACGGCAGCCGCGGCGGCGCCGTCAGGCGCCAGTGCCCGTCGACCAGGGCGACCGAGAACTCGACCTCGGCCCAGACCGCCGGCGCCGGGGTGCCGGGCACGACCCGGAAGCGCGACGGGCCCGCGGCCACCGCCTCGAAGCGGGCCGCCCGCAGCTGCTCCTGCGCCTGCGCCAGCCGGATGCCCCAGCGAGCCTCGGCGAAGCCCGTCGCCAGCACGCCGATCGCGTCCTCGCAGGTGGCCCGCGCGGCCAGCTCGCCGCGCCAGACCGCGGCGTCGACCAGCGTCCGCCGGGCCGCCGGCGCGAGCACGTGGCAGGCGGCCGCGCGCTGGTCGCCGATCACCGCCATCGCGTAGTGGCGGGCGACGCCGACCGCGTCGCGGCGGTCGTCGGTCGCCGCCGCGCGGTTGGCGAAGAGCGCCATCGGGATCGCCACGACGGCCGCGGCCGCCACCGTCAACGCCAGCATCCGTCGTAGTTGGGGCCCCGTGCGCCGCAGCTCTCCCATCATCATGTTCACCAAGGAATTCATCACCTTGGTCTTGGGTCGAACGCGCTGGGGTTCCTGGGAGCGTTCACGAAATGTGGGCGGGCGTTCAGCCCCGTCCACACATCTACATCTCGACCAACTGTCCAGCCGGCTTGCGGGTCGACAACCCATCGTGCACCCGGGTGGTCTCCGGGTCCCACGCGAAGGCCGCCTCGACGCCGGCGCCGAGCTCGCCGGCCAGCGGCCGCACGACCACGCCGTCGCGCGGGGCGCGGCCCTCGGCGACGATCGCCACCGCCTGCGCCACCTCGACCCGGAAGAGCGCGTCGGTCCGCCGCCGGTAGGGCTGGGCGTGGGCGGCGACGCGGCCCAACGCGGCCGGCGGCGCGACCGCCCACGAGGCCGGCGCGAGCAGCCGCGGCTCCTCCGCCAGCGCCCCCGGCTCGACCTCGTCGACGGTCGCCATCCAGTGCTCGACCGGGACCGCCACCTGGTAGGCGACCGTGCCCGCGGACCTCGATGCGAAGGGGCGATCGACCGTCTCGCCGACCACCACGCCGAGGTCGTACTCGCCGCTGCGGAGCCCCGTCATCACGCCCTCGCAGGTGCCGGCGTCGAGCGGGTCGAGGGTGTCCTCCGGAAACCACCGGACCAACCGCTCCCACTGCCGCCGGAGGACCGCGGAGGTCTCGTCGGCGTAGCCGATCCGGAGCGACGCGCGCTGGCCGGCGCCGGTCGCGCGGACCTCGCGCGAGAGCGCCTCGGCGCAGCCGATCAGCCGCCGCGCCGACGGCAGCAGCCGCTCGCCCTCGTCGGTCAGCGTGACCCCCCGCGGGCCGCGCCGGAAGAGCACGATCCCCCACTCCCGCTCGAGGGTTCGTAGTTGTTGGCTCAAGGCTGATTGAGACAGGTAGAGACGGCGCGCCGTCTGGCGCACGCTCCGCTCCTCTGCCAGCGCGACGAAGGATGAGACGCGCGTCACACTTACTCGTTGGCCACTCACAGCCCGCACCGCCGTTTCGCAAAGAGGATCGACAGTACATGCCAGAGGCCACATTTCCGGTTTCCGGGCAGGGTTCACCTGGGTGACCCGCCAGCGGCCTCAGCCGGCCGGCGGCGCGGCGGCCGGCACCAGCGCCAGCTGCTCGCCGGCGACGGCCACCGCCGCCTCGACGAAGCGGTGGACCAGCGGCGACCGCTCGCGGGCCCGGCGAGCGATCGCCAGCGGCGACGGCGGCAGGTCGGGGCTGACCACGGCCTGCAGCCCGAGCCGCTGGTAGAAGCGCGTCCAGCCGACCGGGGCGAGCGCGAACGCCCGCCCGGCGGCGACCAGCTCGAAGGCCGACTCCAGCGTCGTGACCGGGATCGAGCGGACCGGGTCGGCGCCGGCCGACCAGAAATCGTTCCAGGTCTCGTCGGGCCCGGCCGGACGGGCCGCGGTGTGAGCGGCCAGGTCGGCCATCGCCACCTCACCGCGCTCGGCCAGCGGGTGGCCGGCGCCGACGATCACCACCCGCGGCTCGACCAGCAGCGGGGTCAGGACCAGGTCCTCGTCCTGGAGCGGCGGGCGCAGGAAGGCGACGTCGGTGCTGCCCGACCGCAGGCCGGCGCTCGGGTCGTCGTAGAGGTGCGGCTCCAGCTCGACGCTGGCGTCCGGCTCGAGCGCGGCGAAGGCGGCCAGGATCGGCTCGGTCAGCTCCAGCGCGGCGCCGGCCATCGCCCCGACCCGCAGCACGCTGCGGTCGAGCCGCTCGCGGCGGTGGGCGGCGGCGACCGCCGAGTCCCAGGCGGCGACGATCGCCCGCGCCTGCTCGGCGAAGGCCGCACCGACGGCGGTCGGGCCGTAGGAGCGGGTGGTCCGCTCCATCAGCCGCACGTGCAGCTCCTCCTCCAGCTTGGCGACCGCGGCGCTGACCGCCTGCTGGGTCAGGTGCAGGTGCTCGGCGGCGGCGGTGAAGCCCCCGCGGTCGACGACGGCGAGGAAGACCCGCAGCCGCGAGGTGTGCACGTCGGAGACGTTCGACACGGCGTCACGCTAGCGGACGTCGAGGCCGCCGATTCACAAGCGTCCGCTTGTGAATCGACGACGAGCTTCTGTTTCCCCGGTTCGCGGAGCGGGCCTAGGGTGAGGGCCCTGATGCGCCGTCGCACGCTGCTCCTCGCGCCGCTGGTCGCGGCCCTCTCGCTGCCCCTCTCCGCCGCCTCGGCCGACGCGGTCCCGCGGCTGCGGGTCGACGGCGGCAGCAGCGCGCGGGCGACCGCCTGCGGCACGTCGACGACGGTCCGGCGGGTGGCGACCGGGGGCGCGCTGCGGGTGACGGTGCCGGCGGCCCGGACCGGCTGGTCGCGGGCCAAGCGGCGCGGCGCGGCGGTGGTGGTCGAGCGCTGCCGCGACGGCCGCTGGCGGCCCGACCGGTCGCTGCCGCTGGCCCGCGGCGGCCGGCCGCTGGAGCAGGCGCTGCCGACCACCGGCGCGGCCGCCGACGGCGACCTGCGGATCCGCAGCCGCGACCGCGACGGTCGCCTGGGCCGGCCGGCCTACGTGCGGGTCGGGGTCGGCGAGATCGTCGACCTGCCGATCAGCTTCCGGGTCGTCAACCGCAACCGGACGGCGATCCCCTGCCTGGCCGCGCCCGACGGCCGCGGCTACGTGGTCCACGCCAACCTGGTCGCGCCGCGGTCGGTGCTCGACGCCGGCGCCCCGGCGGTCACGCTCTACCTGCACGGGCTCGGCTACTCGGGCGAGCTGTTCTTCCGCTTCCGCGACGTCCCGGGCTACGACTACGGGATGCAGCAGGCCCAGGCGGGCCACGCGTCGGTGATCCTCGACCGGCTCGGCAACCCCGCTCACGACGAGCTCCGCGACGGCAACGCCACCTGCATCCCGGCCCAGGCCGACATGGCCGACCAAGTGATCCGGGCCCTGCGCGACGGCCGGGTCGACGGGCTGCCGGGCGCCCCGCGCTTCCGGCGGGTGCTGCTGGCCGGGCACTCGCTCGGCGGCTTCATCACCCAGATCACCCAGTACTCGTTCAACAGCGCCGACGCGATCGCGGTGATCGGCTACACCGACGTGCCCTCGGTGCTGGCGCTGGGGACGTTCGCCAACGCCGCGCTCGACTGCACGCTGGCGCCGCGCAAGGCCCACGGCGGGACCGGTGCCCCGAACTACGCGCCCTTCGGTCGGACCGCCGCCGACTTCGCGTCCGGGCACTTCCACGACATCGACCCGGCGGTCGCCCAGGCGGTGCTGGCGCGGCGCAACCTCGACGCCTGTGGCGACCTGATGTCGGCGCTGCAGTCGCTGGTCGTCGACCACCTCGGCACCCGGCTCGGGATCAGCTCGCCGGTGCTGGTGATCTCGGGCGCGAACGACGCGCTGTTCCCGCCCCCGACCAACGGGCTGCAGGCGCTGACCGGGTACCTGCGCTCGCCCGACGTCTCGCTGGTCGAGCTGCCCAGCACCGGCCACGCGGTCACGCTCGGGCGCACGCACGAGGCGTTCCGCGCGGCGATCGATCGCTGGCTGCGGGCTCACGGGGCGTAGCCTGGGGGCATGCCCCGCCTGCCGCTGCTCGTCGACCCAGTCGCCCTCCACGAGCAGCGGGAGGACGACCGTCTGCGGATCTTCGACGCCACGGTCACCCTCGACCGGCCGGCGGGCGGCGGGCCCTACGCGATCCGCGACGAGCGGGCGGCCTACGAGCGCGAGCACCTGCCGGGGGCGGCCTACGTCGACATCCCGCGCGAGCTGTCGGACCCGGACGGCCGCTACCCCTTCGCCTGGCCGTCGGCCGAGCGGTTCGCGGCGGCGGCCGGCGCGCTCGGGATCGGCGAGGGCACGCACGTGGTGGTCTACTCGGCCGGCGCGCCGATGTGGGCGACGCGGCTGTGGTTCCTGCTGCGCGGGTTCGGCTTCGACGACGTCAGCGTGCTCGACGGCGGGCTCGCCGCCTGGCGGGCGGCCGGGCTGCCGCTGGAGGCGGGAACGGTGACCCATCCTCCGGCCACGTTCGTCCCGCGGCCGCGGCCGGAGCTGCTGGCCGACCGCGCCGACGTCGAGGCGATCGCCGGCGGCGACGGCGCCACCTGCCTGCTGAACGCGCTGCCGCCGGCCGCCTTCCACGGCACCGCGCCCTCGTCCTACAGCCGCCCGGGACGGATCCCCCGCAGCACCAGCCTGCCGGTCGCCGAGCTGCTCGACCCGGAGAGCGGCCGCTTCCGCCCGACCGCCGAGCTGGAGCAGCGGCTGCGCGCGGCGGGCGCGCTCGGCCAGCAGCCGGTGGTGGCCTACTGCGGAGGCGGGATCTCGGCCACGGTCGACCTCTTCGCGCTGGCGCTGGTCGGCCGCGACGACGCCCGCCTCTACGACGGCTCGCTGACCGAGTGGAGCGCCGACCCGGCGCTGCCGCTCGAAGTCGACCCGGCCTGACCGCCGCCCCCGCGCTCGCGTGGCGGATCGGCCCCACGCGCCGGGGGTCAACCGCCACGCGAGGGGGGGTTCGGGGGTTCGGGGGGGGGGCGGGCGGGGTCAGCGGTGGCGGTCGAGGGCGATCCGGCGCATCGCGTGGGCGGCCGGCGAGGGGCGGCGGCCGTGGCGCTGGGCCACGTGGACCTCGTGCACGAAGGCCTGATCGGCTAGCGGGACGACCGCCACCGCCGGGCCGGGCGCGGTCGCGTCGCCGTGCGGCAGCACCGCGACCGCCAGGCCGCGGGCGACCAGCGCGCGGGCGCGGGCGCCGCCGCCGACCTCGAAGGCGACCGGCAGCACCAGGCCGGCCGCCGCCGCCCGCCGCTCCAGCAGCTCGCGGATCGTCGCCCTGCGCGGGAAGGCGACCAGCCGCTCGCCGGCCAGGTCGGCGAGCGCGACCGACCCCTGCTCGGCCAGCCGGTGGCCGGTCGGGACCGCGGCCACCAGTGGCTCGGCCGCCAATCGGGTCGTCTCCAGCTGGGCGCGGTCGCTCGCCGCGAGGGTGGTGACGAAGGCCAGGTCGAGCGCGTCGCCCCGCAGCTGCGCCGCCAGCTCGACGCTCAGCCCCTCGCGGACGTCCAGCTCGACCTCCGGGTGGGCGGCGTGGAAGGCGGCCAGCAGCCCCGGCAGGTCGAGCGGTCCCGGCGTCGGCGTGATCCCGACCGTCAACCGCCCCGCCCGGACCCCCGCCAGGTCGGCCAGCTCGGCGCGGGCGGCGTCGACCTCGGCCAGCACCGTGCGGGCGCGGGCCAGCAGTGCCTGGCCGGCCGCGGTCAGCGCCACCCGGTGGGTCGAGCGGTCGACCAGCGCCACCCCGACCGCGTCCTCCAGCCGCCGGATCTGCTGCGAGAGCGCCGGCTGGGCGATGTGCAGGCGGGCCGCGGCGCGGGTGAAGTGCAGCTCCTCGGCGAGCGTGGCGAAGTAGCGCAGCTGCCGAACCTCCATAAGCTCAGCCTATAACCAATGGCGCGAGTGGGTCTTGGACGACTGACCGTCGCGGGCGCGAGGATGGGACCCGAGCAGCCATGAGCACGATCCCGCCGGTCATCTGGACGCCCACCCCCGAGCAGGTCGAGCAGGCCGCGCTGACGCGGTTCGCCGCCGCCGTCGGCCGGCCGGGCGCCGACTACGGGGCCCTCTGGCGCTGGTCGGTCGACGACCTCGACGGCTTCTGGACCGCGATCTGGCGCCAGTTCGGCGTCGCCGGCGAGCCCGGTCCCGCGCTCGGCCGGCGGACGATGCCCGGCGCCGAGTGGTTCCCCCAGGCGACCGTCAACTACGCCGAGCACCTGCTGCGGGCCGACGGCCGCGGCGACGAGCAGATCGCCCTCCACCACGCCTCCGAGCTGGGCGAGCCCGGGACCTGGACCTGGGGCGCGCTGCGCGAGCGGACGGCCCGGATCCGCGCCGGCCTGGTCCGCCACGGCGTCGGCCGCGGCGACCGGGTGGCGGCCTACCTGCCGAACCTGCCCGACACGATCGCCGCGATGCTGGCCACCGCCGCGCTCGGGGCGATCTGGACCTGCGCCGCGCCCGAGTTCGGCAGCTCGGCGGTGATCGACCGCTTCGCCCAGGTCGAGCCGACGGTGCTGCTGGCCGTCGACGGCTACCGCTACGGCGGCAAGGACGTCGGCCGCGAGGACGAGGCCGCGGCGATCGCCGACGCGATCGGCGCCCGGCTGGTCCGCTTCGGCCACCTCGACGGGCAGGGCTGGGAGGCGGGCTTCCTGGGCCCCGCCGACAGCCCGCTGGCGTTCGAGCCGCTGCCCTTCGCCCACCCGCTGTGGATCCTCTACAGCTCGGGCACGACCGGGCTGCCGAAGCCGATCGTCCACGGCCACGGCGGGATCCTGCTGGAGCAGCTGAAGATCTGCCGGCTGCACACCGACCTCGGCCCCGACGACCGGATGCTGTGGTTCACCACCACCGGCTGGATGATGTGGAACCACCTGGTCGGGATGCTGCTGGGCGAGGGCCGGATCGTGCTCTACGACGGCTCGCCGGCCGGCGCCGCGCTGTGGGACCTCTGCGACCGCACCGGGGTGACCGTCTTCGGCACCAGCGCGGCCTTCGTCGACGCCGCCCGCAAGAGCGGCATCCGCCCCCGCGAGGGTCGCGAGCTGCGAATCCGGGCCGTCGGCTCGACCGGCTCGCCGCTGGCCCCCGAGGGCTTCGCCTGGCTGCGCGACGAGCTGGGCGACGACACTTGGATCTTCTCGATCAGCGGCGGCACCGACGTCTGCACCGCGTTCGTCGGCGGCATCCCGACGCTGCCGGTCCACCTGGGCGAGCTGCAGGGGCCGGCGCTCGGGGCCAAGGTCGAGGCCTGGGATCCGGACGGGCGGCCGCTGATCGGCGAGGTCGGCGAGCTGGTGGTGACCGAGCCGATGCCGTCGATGCCGGTCGCCTTCTGGGACGACGAGGACGGCTCGCGGCTGCGCGAGGCGTACTTCGACGTCTACCCCGGGATCTGGCGCCACGGCGACTGGATCGAGATCAGCGACCGCGGGACCTCGGTGATCCACGGCCGCAGCGACGCGACGATCAACCGCGGCGGGGTCCGGATGGGGACCGCCGAGATCTACCGCGCGGTGCTGACCGCCGACGAGGTGGTCGACGCGCTGGTGCTCGACGTGCCGCGGCCGGACGGCAGCCTCTGGATGCCGCTGTTCATGGTCCTGCGGCCGGGCGCGACGCTCGACGACGAGCTGCGCGCGGCGGTCCGGCGGCTGGTCCGCGAGCGCTGCTCGCCGCGCCACGTGCCGGACGCGGTGATCGCGATCGAGGCGGTCCCGCGGACGCTCTCGGGCAAGGCGCTGGAGCTGCCGATCAAGCGGATCCTGGCCGGCGCCGACCCGGATGCGGTGGTCAAGCGCGACGCGCTGGCCAACCCCGACGCGCTCGACGCGGTGGTGGCCGCCGCCCGCGCGGCGCTGCCCGCCTGATCGTCCCCGGGACCGGCGTCCAGCGGCCGCGCTGGACGAACGGGCCACGGCCCGCCGACGCGCTGGCGGGCGCCCGCTACGCTGCGCGCCATGCGGCGGTCGCTCCCCCTGCTGCTGGGCCTGGCGGCGGCGCTGCTGCTCGCCGCGGGGCTCGTCGGCCGCGGCACCACGCCGCGGCTGGAGGCGGCCGTGCCGACGATCGCCGAGCGGCCGTTCCTGCCCCGGACCGCCGCCCGCGAGCCGGCGCGGCGCTGGCGCCATCCGACCGCGGCGATCGTCCGCCCGACCGCGCTGCGGGCCGTGCCCGGCGGTCGCCGGCTGGCGCGGATCGGCCGCCGGACCGAGTTCGGCTCGCCGACGGTGCTGGCCGTCGTCGGCCGCCGCCCGGGCTGGCTGGCCGTCCAGAGCCCGGCGCTGCGCAACGGCGCCCGCGGGTGGATCCGGGCCGCCCACGCGACCCTCGGCGGCAGCGACTACGAGATCGTCGTCGACCGCTCGCGGCGGACGGCGCGGCTGCGGCGCGGCGACCGCACGGTCCTGCGCTTCCGGGTCGCGGTCGGGCGGCCCGGCAACGAGACCCCGCTCGGCCGCTTCGCCGTCACCGACGCGCTGCGGACCAGCGACCCCCGCTCGCCCTACGGCTGCTGCGCGCTGGCCCTCACCGGCCACCAGCCGAAGCTGGCGCCGGGCTGGTCCGGCGGCGACCGGCTGGCGATCCACGGCACCCCGTCGCCGGGGACGATCGGCCGCGCGGCGTCGCTCGGCTGCCTGCGGGCGGGACGCTCGCCGCTGCGGCGGCTGCTGCGGACGGTTCCGCTGGGGACCCCGGTCGTGATCCGCGCCTGAATTTGCGAACAACGCTGTTCGTGGACTACCCTGCTCGCCATGGGACGAGGGAGCACGGGTGGGGAGCCGCGGCCACGCCGCGGGAGGACGCGACGGGCGCTGACCGCGCTGGCGGTCGCCGCGACCGTCGGCGCGGTCGCCGCCGCGCCGGCCCGCGCCGGCACCGTCAGCCAGAACCAGCGCTTCACCGTCTCCGACGGCGTCTCGCTCCAGGCGACCGTCTCCGGCGAGGCGCCGCTGCAGGCGCGGCCGACGATCGTCGAGTTCAGCCCCTACGGGCGCGGCACCACGACCAGCGCCCCGGTCCCCGGCTTCAACAGCCTGCTGGTCCAGATCCGCGGCACCGGCGACAGCGACGGACGCTTCGACGCGCTCGGCCCGCGGACCCAGCGCGACGTCGCCGAGGCGCTGCAGTGGGCCTGCCAGCAGCCGTGGAGCGACGGCCGGCTGGGCATCAACGGCTTCTCCGCCAGCGCGATCACGATCTACAACTCGCTGCACCTGCCGCTGCCCTGCGTCAAGGCGGCGGTGCTGAAGTCCGGCACCCTCGAGCTCTATCGCGACCTGCTGGTGCCGGGCGGGATCAACAACCTGATCCCCGGCGCCGGCGTGCTGGCGATGATCGGCGCCCCGGCGCTGATCCAGGGCCCGGAGCGGCTGCTGCGCAACCCGCTCTCGACGGTCGACACGATCCTCGGCCTGGCCGAGAGCGGCTTCGGCGAGATCCTGCGGCCCGACCTCGACGGCTGGTGGCGCGAGCGCGGCTTCCGCGGCGACGTCAACCACCTGCCGATCCTGATGATCAACGGCTTCTTCGACGTCGAGTCGCGGGGGGCGTTCCAGGCCTACCAGGCGCTCCGCGACGACGGCGCCCACCTGGTGGTGGCCGGCGCCCACGACGGCGTCCCCAAGGGCAGCGACGGCGGTGCCGGTGACGCCCGCAAGTGGTTCGAGCACTACGTGGCCGGGGCCGACAACGGGATCGAGGACGAGCCGCGGGTGAAGCTGTGGATGGCCGACGGCGACCGCGAGAAGCTGCTCGACGGCCGCGCGGTCCGGACCGACGCCAGCGACTGGCCGGTCCCCGGCACCAGCTGGGCGTCGCTGGCGCTCGACGCCGCCCCGGCCGGCGGCGGCCACAGCAGCAACGACGGCTCGCTGACCACCGGGCCGCGCAAGCAGGAGGGCCGCCAGTCGTTCGTCGCGCTGCCGTCGCTGTTCACCGCCAGCGACCCGCCGAACGCGGGGATCGTCGGCGCGGCCGGGGTCAACGACCTGACCCGCCACCTGCCGTTCCTGACCGACATGACGCTGGCCGAGGGCTTCGGCCTCTCGTACACCACCCGTCCGCTGCGCGAGCCGGTGCTGTCGGCCGGTCCCGGCACGCTCGAGCTGCGGCTGTCGAGCAGCATGCCGACGACCGGGATCTGGGTGGTCGTCTCCGACGTCGGACCGGACGGCAAGGCCCACCCGGTCGCCTCGGGCCGACTCAACAGCGACTTCCCCGAGATCGACGAGGCGCGGTCGCTGAAGGACGAGCACGGCACGATCGTCCAGCCCTACGGCCGCTTCGACCGGCGGCGGCCCGCGGCCCCCGGCCAGGAGCGCGTCTACCGGGTCGAGCTGTGGCCGATCGGCAACCGCTTCAAGGCCGGCCACCGGATCCGCGTCCACGTGCTGGGGACGTCGATCGCGTCGATGCCGATGCTGCCGGCGGTCAACACGGTCGACGTGGCGGCGTCGCGGCTGCTGCTGCCGGTGCTGCCGGGCAGCGACCTGCGGCGGGCGCTCGGGGAGTAACGCCCGCCGGGCGGTCGATCAGTCGCGGCGGCCGCGCCGGCGGCCGCCGATCGCCATCCCGCAGAAGCCGACGGTGGTGGCGACGAACGAGCCGGTGACCGCGGCCATGAACGCCGGGTGACGGTCGAGGTCGGGCCGGAAGGCGAGCGGCAGGAAGGCCATCGCGTTGGTCCAGGCGCCGATCCGCAGCGCCCGCTCGGCCAACGGCGGCGGGTCGGGCACCGCCTGCCCGACTGCGACGCTGGCCGTGCCGAGCGCGGCCAGGTCGAGGTGCCACTGGCGGATCCGGGCCGGGCTCTGGATGCCGAGCTTGCGGGCCGTCTCCGGCTGGGTGCGGCAGAGCGTGTAGACCCAGCCGGAGAGCGCGCTGGCGGCGAGCTCGGTCAGCCCCGAGCGGACCAGCGGGGCGAGCGGGGCGCTCACGACGCCGCTCCGGCCAGCGCCGCGCGGTCGAGCCGCCGGCGGTGCTCGCGCCAGTAGCGGGACCGTCCCCAGGGGTTCTGGTACGCCCAGGCCGCCGCGGCGACCGCGCCCCGCGGCTGGAGCCAGAAGCCCTCGGGCAGCGGCCGCGGCTCGCGGCGGCCGGGGACGACGTCGGCGATCGCGACCCCGGGGCCCTCGTCGCGGCGGCGCAGGGCCAGCGGCCGGCCGTCGGTGTCGTAGATCCCGGCGCCGCCGGCGTAGTGGCCGTGGTAGACCGCGCCGACCAACGGCCAGGGGCAGTTCAGCGCTCCGGCGTGGGCGGCATGGACGACCGGCGCGCCGACGTAGGGCGCGAAGCGGGCCGGGGCGTCGACCGCCCGCCGGTGGTTGGCCCGCTCGAGCCGACCGGAGAGCCCCCGCGGCGGCCACAGCGGGATGCTCCACCAGCCCGACCCGCCGACGACCAGGTCGACCCGGCCGGCCAGCCGCGCGGCGGTCTGGGTCCGCATCAGCTCCCAGCAGAGGGCGACGCCGGCGGTCAGCCCGTCGGCCTCGATCCGGCCGGGGTCGCCGCCGCCGACGTAGAGCGCGTTCTCCCACATCGTCGGCAGGTCCTTGTCGTGGCGGCCGCGCAGCTCGCCGTCGGGCCCGGCCAGCAGGAACGCGTTGCGCACGTGGCCGTCGCGGTCGCGGACCAGGGTCGAGCCGCCGAGGTGGACCCCGTGGCGGGCGGCCCGCTCGCGCAGCAGCGCGGTCGGGGCGCCGTCGGCGAGCGGCGCGGCGTCGCGCAGCTCGGGCCGGTTGGCGACCCCGGTCGAGAAGAACTCGGGCAGCACGATCCAGCTCGCACCGGCCGCCGCCGCCTCGTCGACCAGCGCCGCGGCCATCTCCAGGTTGGCGTCGACGTTGCCGACCTCGGCCTCCATCTGGATCGCCGCGGCCCGGATCGTCGTCCCGTCGCTCATCGCGCCCCGCTCCTTGTAGTAGTCCTCGAAACTGAGGCCTACTATAATCATGGCCGTGAGCGAGTCGACTCCGAACCGCGGGCAGCGCCGTAAGGCCCGCACCGCGCGGGCGATCCTGGCCGCCGCCAGCGAGCTGTTCTTCGCCCACGGGATGGCCCGCACCACGATCGACGAGATCGCCGCCCGCGCCGACGTCTCGGTCGGCTCGGTCTACTTCCACTTCCGCTCGAAGGAGGGCGTCTACCTGGCCCTCGTCGAGGAGGCGCTCGACGTCAACGCCCGCTACATGGCCGACGTGCCCGGATCGCCGTCGCCGCTCCAGCGGGTGCTCGACGCGGGCGACGCCTACCTCCGCTTCCACCTGGAGCGGCCGGACGCCTTCCGGCTGGTGGCGCTGCGGATCCTGGAGCCGAGCGTCGACGCCGGCCTGCGCGAGGTCGAGGAGCGGATCGCCGACCGCGTCGAACGGCTGGTCGGGGCGGTCGGGGCCGACCTCCAGCTGGCGATCGACGCGGGCGAGATCCGGCCGCTCTCGGCCGCCGACGGGATGCGCTTCCTGTGGGGCGCCTGGAACGGCGTGATCGCCCTCAGCCTGCGCCAGGACCGGCTGCGGCTGAGCGACGACGAGGTCCGCGCCGCGCTCGCCGAGGGCCGCGACATCGTCCGCCGCGGGCTGGCGCCGTAGGCCGCGGGCGAGCCGGCGCCGAGCCGGTCCGCCCGCGACCGCCGCGGCTACTTCTCGTGGACCTTCGGGGTCTTGCCCTCGAGGTCGACCGGCTCGTCCTCGACCACCCAGCGCTTGCCGTCGAACTGCTCCAGGTAGAGCGACTCGATCGGGAACGCGTCGTCGGGACCGGTGTTGACCTCGATCCCCGGCAGCACCATGCTCAGCTGCAGGCCCCGCAGGTTCCGGACGCTGTCCATGAACGACCGGCGGGTCGGCTGCGCCTGCTCCAGCGCCCGCACCACGACCTCGCCCTGGACGTAGCCCTGGACGCTGATCATGTCGTCGGCGCTCAGGTTCTGGCCGTACTTCCGCAGCACCCCGCGGTACTTCGGGACCTCCGGATCGTCCTTCCACTTGGGGTCGTTCGGGTCCTTCAGCCAGGCTACGCTGTAGACGCCCTTGGCCTTGTCGAGGCCGGCCGGCTTCAGCGTCGCCTCGATCGAGTTCGACTGCGACGGCAGGTAGTGGCGCGGCGTCCAGCCCAGCTCGTGGGTGCGCTTGATCGCCTGGGCGGCGAACTTCGGCGGCGCGAGGTCGAAGAAGACCTTCGAGCCGGTCCGCTGGAGCGCCGCGATCTGCGGGTTGACCGTCGGATCGGACTCCTGGAAGCTCTCGCTCTTCGCCAGCCGGACCGGGCCGTCGCCGAGCGCGGCCTGCAGCCCCGACAGGTGGTTCTTGCCGCCGGCGTCGTTGGGGAAGATCGCCACCGCGTCGCCGCTGATGCCGTGCTTCCGGAGGTCGCCGGCGAAGACGCCGGACTCGCTGGCGATCGTCGGCATGAAGCCGATCGACCACGGGTGCTTGGCCGCGTCGACGCCGAAGTTCGTGCTCTGGGTGACCACGAACGCCTGCGGCACCTCGCGCTTGTTCAGGTAGTCCATCATCGCGACGCTGGGGTCGGTGCCGAGTGTGCCGACGAGGCCGAAGACCTCGTCCTGCTCGACCAGCCGGCGGGCGTTGGCGGTCGCGCGCGCCGGGTCGAAGCCGTCGTCGTAGGCGGTGAACTCGATCTTCCGACGCTTGCCGTCGGCCATCTTCACCCCGCCCTCGTCCTCGTTGACGTGCTTGAAGTACGCCTCCATGCTGCGGGTGAGGGTGGCGTACGCCGCCACCGGGCCCGAGTAGGACGCGCTCGATCCGAGCTTGATGGTGGTGTCGGTGACGCCGGGCGATCCCCCGCTCGATCCGCCGCCGTCCTCCGACCGCGATCCGCAGGCGCTCAGGCCGGCGGTCGCGACGACGGCCAGCAGGCCGCCGGTGACGCTTCTCCAGGACACTGGTGCTCTCTCCTCGTTCGGTTTCGCCGCGCGCCTAGGAGCGCGCGGCCTCCACGACGGGGTCCTCCCCGGACCCGTCGCTCCCACGACTGCGGGCGCCGGCGCCGCGAACCGCGCGGCGGGCCGACGCCCGATCGGCGACGCTGCGCCCGAGCCCGACCAGGCCCAGCGGCATCGCCAGCATCGCCACGATCAGGAAGACCCCGTAGGCCATCCCGCTCAGCGCCTGGTCGACCTCGCCGGCGGCGATCGGCAGCAGCTGGATGAAGACCGCCCCCAGCAGCGGTCCCAGCAGCGTGCCCATCCCGCCCGCCACCACGGCGACCAGCAGGTTGATGCCGAGGAAGATCCCGAACGCGTTCGGCGAGACGTAGCCGACGACCATCGCGTACATCGCCCCGGCCAGGCCGGCCAGCATCGCGCTGATCGCGAACGCCAGCTGCTTGTGGCGGGCGACGTCGATCCCCTGGGCGGCGGCGACGGTCTCGTTCTCCCGGATCGCGACCAGCGAGCGGCCGAGCTCGCCGCGGGCCAGCCGCCGCGCCAGCAGCGCGGTGCCGACCAGCATCAGCAGGCAGAGCAGGTAGACGTACTGGTCGGGGGCGGCGCTCAGCCACGAGGGCGCCTCGGGCTGGGTGACGTTGCGGCCGGTGACGCCGCCGGTCAGGCCCTCCATCCGCTTCAGGACCGGCAGCACGCCGACCCCGAGCGCCAGCGTCAGCATCGCCAGGTACAGGCCCCGCAGCCGCAGCGCCGGGGTGCCGACCGCGTAGCCGGCGACCAGCGTCGCGACCGCGGCGATCGCCAGCACCACGGCCAGCGGCAGGCCCTGGTCCTCGACCCCCCAGATCAGCAGGTAGGCGCCGGCGGCGAAGAACGCCCCGTGGCCGAGCGAGATCTGGCCCAGGTAGCCGGTGACCAGGTTGAGGCCGTAGGCGGCGATCGCCCAGACGAAGATCATCGACAGCTGGTAGTTCCAGTACGTCGAGCTGTAGAAGGGCACGACCAGCGCGACGACGAGCGCCGCGGCGAGGCCGGCCAGGGTCAGCGCCGTGCGACGCTCGAGGACGAACGGACGCGTCATACGCGGGTCACCGCCTTGGTGCCGAAGAGCCCGTTCGGCCGAACGAGCAGGATGCCGACGATCAGGGTCAGCGGGACGAGGATCTTCAGGTCGCTGCCGATCGCCCCGACGTAGTTGCCGGCCAGGTTCTCGGTCACGCCGACGATCAGGCCGCCGACGACCGCCCCGCCGGGACTGTCGATCCCACCGAGGACCGCGGCGGCGAACGAGTAGATGAGGACGCCGAACATGAAGTTCGGCTCCAGGAAGACCTGTGGCGCGATCAGCAGCCCGGCGATCGCGCCGAGGACCGCGGCGAAGCCCCAGCCGACGACGAGGATCCGGCGGACGTCGACCCCGGTCAGGCTCGCGTTCTCGCCCGACTCGGCGACGGCCCGCATCGCCAGCCCCAGCTTCGTGAACTGGAAGAGGCCGTAGAGCACGACCACCTCGATCACGAGCACGGCGACGATCCCGACGCTGGTGCCGGAGAGCCGGACCCCGCCGACGTCCCAGGTGGCGTCGGGCAGGACGCTGGGGACGGTCTTGATCAGCCCGCCCCAGACCCAGACCGCGACCGCGTTGAGGGTCAGGAAGAGCCCGATCGTGAGGATCACGACGGCCAGCTCCGAGGTCCCCTCCAGCGGCCGGATCAGGACCCGTTCGACGGCGGCGCCGGTGAAGAGCGCGGCGGCCAGCGTGACCAGCACGGTGACGGCCAGCGGCACGCCCCAGGCGGTCAGCTGCCAGGCGACGTAGGTGGAGAACATCGCCATCTCGCCCTGGGCGAAGTTGACGATGTTGGTGGCGCGGTAGATCAGCACCAGCGCGAGCGCCAGCGAGGCGTAGATCGCCCCGTTCGCGAGCCCGTCGACGAGCGTCTGCGCGAACTCGGTCATGCGTGGCCTCCGAGGTAGATCCGGGCCAGCCGGTCGTCGGTCCGCAGCGCGCTCGGCGAACCGGAGAAGACGATGCTGCCGGCGTCCATCACCAGCGCGTGGTCGGCCAGGTCGAGCCCGAGGCCGGCGTTCTGCTCGACCATCAGCATCGCCGTCTCGCTGTCGGCCTTCAGCTCGCCGAGGGCGGCGAAGATCCCCTGGACGACGAGCGGCGCCAGCCCCTGCGAGGGCTCGTCGAGCAGCAGCACCTTCGGCCGCGACATCAGCGCCCGGCCGATCGCCAGCATCTGCTGCTCGCCGCCGCTGAGGGTGCCGGCCTTCTGCCGCCGGCGCTCGCCGAGCCGCGGGAAGAAGCCGTACCAGCGCTCGACGTCGGCGGCGACCTCGCCGTCGCGGCGGCGGTAGGCGCCCAGCCGCAGGTTCTCCTCGACCGTCAGCGTGGCCAGCGTGCCGCGGTCCTGGGGCACGTGGGCGACGCCCTGCGCGACGATCCGGTGGACCGACCAGCCGCGGACGTCGGTGCCGTCGACCGCGACCCGGCCGTCGCAGGGCAGCAGGCCACTGATCGCCCGCAGGGTCGTCGTCTTGCCGGCGCCGTTGGCGCCCAGCAGCAGCGTGACCGCGCCCGGGGCGACGTCGAAGCCGACGTCGTGGAGGACCCGCACCCGGCCGTAGCCGGCGTCGAGCCCGCGAATCTCGAGCGCGTTCATGCCGGCGCTCCCAGGTAGGCCTCGATCACGCGCGGGTCGGCGCTGACCTCGTCGACGCTGCCCTCGGCGATCACGCGGCCGGCGTCGAGCACGTAGGAGCGGTCGGCGACCGCCCGCACCAGGCCCATGTTGTGCTCGACCACCAGCACGCTGAGGTCGTGGCGGCGGCGGATCTCGAGGATCAGCTGCGCCAGCCCCTCGACCTCGGCGTGGTTGAGGCCGCAGGCGGGCTCGTCGAGCAGCAGCAGCTTCGGCCGCGAGACCAGCGCCCGCGCCAGCTCGACCCGCTTCAGCGAGCCGAACGGCAGCTCGTCGGGGCGGGCGCCGGCGACGGTCGCCAGGCCCAGCCGGTCGAGCGCCTCGAGCGCCGTCGTCCGCACCTGGCGCTCGCGGCGGCGGGTCCGGCCGACCTGGACCAGGGTCCGCCAGAAGCCCAGGTGGCCCTGGGCGCAGGCGCCGAGCATCACGTTCTCCAGCACGCTCAGCGACGGGATCAGGGCGATGTTCTGGAAGGTCCGGGCGACCCCGTGGGCCACGATCCGGTGGGCGGAGGCGCGCTCGATCGCGCGGCCGCCGAAGCGGACCCGGCCCTCGTCCGGCCGGACCAGGCCCGAGACGCAGTTGAAGAGCGTCGTCTTGCCGGCGCCGTTGGGCCCGATCAGCGCGCAGACCGTGCCGTCCTCGACCGCGATCGAGACGTCGTCGAGCGCCGTCACCCCGCCGAACCGCAACGTCACCCCGGAGACCTGCAGCAGGCTGCCGGCGTCGGCCGCGCCGCTCATCGTTCCGGTCCCGTCCGCGTGCCGGGGCCGACCCCGCGCCCGGCCCCAGCCGCGCGCCCGGCCTCGACATCGCCCCCGACCCCGGTCGACCTCAGACGGCTGACGTCTGATGTCTCACCGAGGACGCACGCCTGCTCGTGCCACCGTTCCATGCCACTCCCTCTCCGTCGTCCTCCGAAACGACCGACATCCATAGGACGTCAGATGTTCTGATGGTATGGCGGTGCGCGCGCCGCCGTCAAGTCGAGTCGCGACGGGCGGTCCGCAGGCCCTGGGGGAGCGAGCTGGCGCGACGCCGCTCGCGGCGCGCCGGCGGCCCCGTGGGGGCGAACGTCGCGCGCCGACCCCGCGCCCCGCCGGCGTGCGACGTTCGCCACCGCCGGCGACGGTCGACGTCGCGCGCCGGCGGGCGGCCGCGCGGCGTGTGACGTTGGCCCCCCGGGGACGGCGGGCCTAGTCGACCGGCTTGCCGCGACGGCGCTTGCCGAGGACGCCGGTCAGGCGCTCGGCGGCGTGCTTCAGCAGCTCCTCCATCGCGGCCACGGCGGCGTCGGCGTCACGCTGCTCGATCGCGTCGTAGAGCCGCTCGTGCAGCGACTGGCCCTCCTCGCGGATGCCGGGCAGGCGCGCGGACTGGCTGAGCGCCTCGCGGAGGGCGTCGAAGAAGGTGCCGTAGAGCTCGGCCAGGACCTCGTTGCGGGTCGCGCGCGAGATCGTCAGATGGAACTCGAGGTCGGCGCGCAGGAACTCGTCGAGGTCGGCGACGTGCTCCTCGCGGGCCCGGAGGCTGGCCTTCAGCTTGCGCAGGTCGGCGGCGGTCCGGCGCTCGGCGGCCAGCCGAACCGTCTCCAGCTCGAGCGCCCGCCGGACCTCGTAGACCTCCTGCACGCGGGCGCGCTGGAGCCGCTTGACCAGCGGCTCGGCCGGCGGCGTCCGCTCGAGCACGAAGGTGCCGTTGCCGGGGCGGACCTCCAGCAGGCCCTCGTGGCCGAGGATCCGGACCGCCTCGCGGACGGTCGAGCGGCCGACGCCGAAGATCTCCTGCAGCTCGGGCTCCGCCGGCAGCTTGCTCCCGACCGGATAGGTGCCCGACGCGATGTGCTCGAGGAGCCGCTCGCGAACCTGCTCGACGAGCGGCCGCCGCGGGATCGTGTCCTTCACGGATTGCTTCCTTGGGCGAGTGACTGGCGCGGGAGCGACAGACACGTGCGAGCGTCTGGTCGCGCCGCGAGTATAGCCATCTGACGAGCAGACGACAGCCGACCCTCCGCGCCGGACCGGCGCGGAGGGTCGAGGGTCCTCAGGAGGCCGCCGGCGCCGCGGCCGAGGCCGCGTCGACCCCCGCCGCCGCCGCGTGCCAGCCGGCCGCCCGGCCGGTCAGCGCGCCGCAGAGCAGGCCGCTGCCCGCCGGGTACTGGTAGTAGAAGAAGCCGCCGGTGGTCTCGCCCGCGGCGTAGAGGCCGGGGATCGGCCGCTCCGACATGTCGAGCACCTGGGCGTCGCGGTTGACCTTCAGTCCGCCGAAGGTGAAGGTGATCCCCGTCACCACCTCGTAGGCCACGAACGGCGGCTGGTCGACGGTCACCGCCCAGTTGCTCTTCGGCGGGTGGATCCCGCTGGTCGCGCGGCCGTCGAGCCGCGAGGGATCGAAGTCGGGGCCGTCGGCCGGCACCGCCGCGTTGTACTCCGCGACCGTCTCCGCCAGCCGGGTCGGGTCGATCCCCAGCCGCCGGGCCAGCTCGTCGAGCGACTCGGCGACGACCGCCGCCTTCGGGTCGTAGCGCTGGTCGACCAGGTCGGAGGTCTTGGCGTCGAAGAGCTGGAAGGCGCGGCCGTAGGGCTGCTCCGAGACCGCCTTGCCCATCGAGACGTACATCTTGGTGTTCCAGTCGGCGCCCTCGTCGATGAACCGCTCGCCGTCGAGGTTGACCGAGATGCTCTGGCTGAAGGAGAGCTTGTTGGTCTCGTCGCTGCTCTCCAGCGTGCCCATCTCCGGCGAGTCGGGATCGATCGGCGAGCAGTGCGCGCCGGCCCAGTGGCCGTAGGGCAGGGCGCCGACGCGGAGCGCCGCGTCCAGCATCTCGCCGGTGTTGTAGCGGACCGCGCGGACCTTGACGACGTTCCAGGCCGGCCCCAGGTAGCGGGAGCGCATCTCGGGGTTGGCCTCGAAGCCGCCCGAGGCGAGCACCACCCGGCCGGGCTCGACGTAGAGCCGGCCCTCGGGGTCGCGGACGCGGACGCCGACGATCTCGCCGACCTCGTCCTGGACCAGGTCCTGGGCGGCGTGCTCGTAGCGGACCTCGACGCCCAGCCGCGCGGCCTCCTCCAGCTCCATCCGCACCAGGCCGGGGCCGCCGCCGGCCGCCTCCAGCAGGATCCCGTCGGCGAAGCCGGTCTCGCGCGCGGTCGGGATGTAGGTCAGCGTCTGCCAGCGGACGCCGTGCTGGGCCAGCCAGTCGATGACGTCGTAGCTCTCGTGGGCGATCCAGTCGGTCAGGTCGAGGTCGGCCTTGCCCTGCGACTTCTGCATCAGGTCGTCGTAGAACCGCTCGGCCGGGTAGGGCAGGATCCGCAGGCCCTGCCACTCGTCCTCGGGCATGTCGGCGAGGAACCGGCGGACCTCGTCCTTCTCCGAGAACCCGAACCGGATCAGGCCCGCGGTGTAGCGGCTGTTGCCGCCGTTCAGCGGCTCCGGCGCCTTCTCCAGCAGGACGACCCGCGCCCCCCGCTCCGCGGCGGCGATCGCCGCCGACAGCCCGGCGTTGCCGCCGCCGACGACGACCACGCGGCCGTTGCTCTTCGGTGTCACCAGTCCTTCTCCCTCTCGATTCCAATAATCATACGTCTGACGTCTGCTGTTTTAGCAAGGCGGTCCGCCCGTCGCAAGCGCGGCGACGGGCGGACCGCGATGCCGGCCCTCGCGGGCTAGCCGAGCTTGAACGGGTCCCGGGTCCCGCCCGACAGCTCGACCCAGACCGCCTTCGTCTGGGTGAAGGCGGCCAGGCTCTCCAGGCCGTTGACGCGGCCGCTGCCGCTCATCCCGTAGCCGCCGAACGGCACCGAGTAGGAGAGCGTGCGGTAGGCGTTGACCCAGACCGTGCCGGCCCGCAGCGCGTGCGCCACCCGGTGGGCCCGCCGCAGGTCGTTGGTCCAGACGGCGCCGGCGAGGCCGAACGCGGAGTCGTTGGCCTCGCGGATCGCCTGCTCCTCGTCGTCGAAGGCGAGCACCGACAGCACCGGGCCGAAGACCTCCTCCTGGGCGATCCGCATGTCGTTGCGGACGCCGGTGAAGATCGTCGGCTCGTAGAAGCAGCCGCGGGCGACCTCCTCGCCCTCCGGACGGCGGCCGCCACAGGCCAGCGTCGCCCCCTCCTCGAGCGCGATCGCGACGTACTGCTCGATCCGGTCCCGCTGCTGGACGAAGGCCACCGGGCCCATCTCCGTCTCCGCCCGCCGCGGGTCGCCGAGCCGGATCGTCCGCGCCCGCTCGACCAGCCGGGCGACCAGCTCGTCGTGGACGTCGCGGTGGACGAAGAGCCGCGAGCCGGCCACGCAGGTCTGCCCGCTGGCGGCGAAGATCCCGGCGATCGCGCCGTTGACGACCGCGTCGAGGTCGGCGTCGGGGAAGACGATGCTCGGCGACTTGCCGCCCAGCTCCAGGGTCAGCTCGGCCAGGTGCTCGGCCGCCGCCTGCATCACCTTGATCCCGGTCGCCGTCGAGCCGGTGAACGAGACCTTGTCGACGCCGGGGTGGGAGACGAGCGCCTGGCCCGTCTCGGGACCGACGCCGCAGATCACGTTGACCACGCCGGGCGGGAAGCCGGCCCGCTCGAACAGCCGCGCCAGCTCCAGGGTCGAGGCCGGCGTCTGCTCGGCCGCCTTGATCACGCAGGTGCAGCCGGCCGCCAGCGCCGGCGCCAGGTTGAGGGTCAGGATCAGCAGCGGCGAGTTCCAGGGGGTGATCGTCGCCACCACCCCCAGCGGCTCCGGCCGGGTGTAGACGAGGAAGTTCGGCTTGTCGGTCGGGATCGTCGCGCCCTGGAGCTTGTCGGCGGCGCCCGCGAAGTAGTGGAACCACTCCGGCAGCGCGGCCAGCTGCCCGGCCGTCTCGCGCAGCAGCTTGCCGTTGTCGGTCGTCTCGATCGCCGCCAGGTGGTCGCCGTTCTCGGCGATCAGGTCGGCCAGCCGCCGCAGGCAGCGGCCGCGCTCGGTGGCGGTCATCCGCCCCCACGGGCCGTGGTCGAAGGCCTCGCGGGCGGCGGCGACCGCGCGATCGACGTCGGCCGGCGCGGCGTCGGGTGCGGTCGCCCAGACCTCGCCGGTGTAGGGATCGATGCTCTCGAAGGTCGTCCCGTCGAGGGCGTCGACCCAGTCGCCGCCGATCAGCATCTGGTACGGGTGGACGGCGACGGGCGCCTGGACTGCGGGGGCGTTCACGGTTCTCCTCGGATCACGGTCGTCGACGACGGCGGCGGGCCACGGGGACCCGCCGCCGCGGCCGGGCTCAGGCCAGGCTCGTCGCCCGGTCGGAGACGATCGAGCGGCCCTCGCTCGTCAGGTAGTCGGCCAGCCGCACGGCCAGCGCGCCGATCGTCGGGGTCGGGTTGACCGCGGCGCTGGTCACGAACGACGAGCCGTCGCAGATGAACAGGTTCGGGACCTCCCACGTCTGGTGCCACTTGTTGGTGACCGACGTCTCGGGGTCGTCGCCCATCCGCGCGGTGCCCATCAGG
The DNA here is from genome assembly GCF_034096925.1 of Patulibacter defluvii. Lineage (NCBI taxonomy): Bacteria > Bacillati > Actinomycetota > Thermoleophilia > Solirubrobacterales > Patulibacteraceae > Patulibacter > Patulibacter defluvii. The sequence goes on along the minus strand of NZ_JAWZSQ010000006.1, from coordinate 27,751 downwards.
TGGTACCCGGGCGGCTGGTCGTAGACGCCGGAGTCGAAGATCCGGGTCGCGCCGGCGGCCTCCATCACCTGGCGGCCGCGGTCGATCGAGTCCTGGGCCAGCAGCCGGTCCTGCGGGTGCGCGCGCCAGTGGACCTTCGGCGCCGGCAGCCCGCTGGAGTCGACGACGGTGTCGTCGAGCGTGACCACGTTGGTCTCCAGCGGCAGGTCCTCGCAGAGCCCGACCAGCCAGGCGTGGCGGCCCATCCGCCAGGCGAACTCGTCGTGGTGGTCGGCGCCCCACGGCACCGGGTCGAGGGTCGAGTAGCCGACCGACGCCCAGCCGGCCCCGGTCTGGCGGACCATCAGGTGCATGAAGCCGTTGACGTACCCGCGCGAGGGGTCGGTCTCGTAGAACTCCTGGCTGTGGAGCGGCGCGCCGCGGGCGCCCTTGTAGCTCTCCAGCTGCTCGTCGAAGAAGCCCTCGATCAGGGTCGTCTGGTGGAGCATGAAGTTGCGCCCCAGCTGGCCGTTGGCGTTGGCCAGGCCGTCGGGGTGGCCGGCCTGCTCCGACAGCAGCATCAGCCGCGTGGTGCCGATCGCGTTGCCGGCGACGATCACGATCCGGGCGTCCTGGCGGTGACGCTGGCCGGTCGTCAGGTCGATGTACTCGGCCCCGACCGCCTTGCCGTTCTTGACCACGATCCGCTCGACCCGGCAGTCGGGGCGGATGTCGGCCCCGTTGGCGATCGCCTGCGGCACGTAGGAGAGCGCGCTGTTGCCGATCGAGCCGCGCGGGCAGCCGAGCACGCAGGCACCGCAGTGGTTGCAGCCGAGGCGGCCGTCGTGATCCTCGGTCAGGATCGCGTTGTCCATGTACCACCAGTGCCAGCCGAGCTTCTCGAAGCCCTGGGCGAGCTTGCGACCGGCCTTGCCGATCGGCACGTGCGGCAGCGCGTGGGCGTTGGCACGCGGCGGGTAGGCCGGGTCGCCGGGCCAGCCGGCGACGCCCATCTCGTTCTGGTTGATGTCGTAGTAGGGCGCCAGGTCCTCGTAGCTGATCGGCCAGTCGGGGGCCAGCCCGTGCTCGGTGCCCTTGCGGAAGTCGCACGGCCGGAAGCGCGGGAAGTGCGCCGACCAGTGGTTGAGGCTGCCGCCGATCGCGTTCATCACGCGGATGCTGGTGTCGTCGTCGCCGACGACCGGGTAGTCCTCGGGCCACTGGCGGACGTTCGGATGGATGTTCCAGCTGCGCAGCCGGTGCCACTCCCACTCCTCGGAGAAGTGGGGCATCTCCATCGGGTGGATCTTCTTGCCCTGCTCCAGGCAGACCACCTTGATGCCCTTGTCGCTCAGGCGCTTGACGAGCGCGCCGCCCGCCATCCCGCACCCGATCACGAGGGCGTCGACCTCCGGCGTCGGCGTCCGCCGCACGTCCATCGTCATTCTCTCTCTCCCTGCTGCTCGTTCGGTCGTTGCTGAGTCGCTGCGCGCGGCTCAGGTGAAGGTCGTCGCCGAGTTGCCCTGGCGGGCGCTGGCTCCGGCCCGGACCCGGGCCTCGGCCTCCTCGTGGCCGGCCAGCCCGCCGAGGTCGAGCGGCCGCATCTGCTCGGTCGGCGTGTAGCCGCCGAGGCCGTGGGGCACCGGGTCCTCGTCGCGGCTGAGCTCGTAGCCGCGTGGCTGCGGCGGGCTGATGTAGTCGGTGCCGAGCACCTCGTTGAGCGCCTCCACCACCGACGGGCGGCTGTAGTACCCGAAGTAGACGAACTCGAGCAGCGCCCGGAAGAGCCGCGGCTGCTGCTGCTCGAGCGCGGTCAGCGCGGCGACCCGCTGGGCGCCGTCGGCCTCGGCCATCGCGACCCCGGCGTGGTCGGCGAGGGCGTCGAGCGCGACCCGCGCGCGGGCGGCGTCGGGCGCGGCGCCGAGCACCCGCTGGAAGAACAGCTCGATCCCGGTCTCGCTCGGGCGCGGCCAGCCGTTGCGTCCGGGGATCATCTCGTCGGCCAGTCCGACGAGCCCGTCGTAGTCGTGTGGTGCAAGCTCCGTCACGTGCGTCTCCTTGTCAACAGACGTCTGATGGTTCGACCATACGATGACCGAGGCTCCCTTGTCAACCGGGACGATCGGACGTCCGGGTGGCGGATTGCCGTTCGTTGGCCCCTCGTCGCCGCCGGAACGCCGCCGCCCGCGGGCCCCGACCGATCGGGGGGACGGTGGAGACGCCCGTGTGCCCGGCGCATGCGCGGATGCGGGATCGGTGTGGCCGCGTCCGATTGCATCCCGTCGGACCGTGGTCATCCTCCGTCTGACCCGACCGAAGAGGCAGCCATGTCGAGCACACCCCACCGTGCCGCCCTCAGCGTCCAGCAGCTCTCCGAGCGCGTCGGCGAGGAGCTGGGCGTCAGCTCGTGGCGCGAGGTGTCCCAGGCCACCGTCGACGCCTTCGCCGAGGTCACCGGCGACCACCAGTGGATCCACACCGATCCCGAGCGGGCCGCCAGCGGCCCCTTCGGCGGCACGATCGCGCACGGCTACCTGACGCTCGCGCTGGCCCCGGTGCTGTTCGACGAGATCCTCGCCCTCGACCACTTCCCGATGTCGATGAACTACGGCCTCGACCGGCTGCGGTTCGTCGCCCCGCTGGCCGTCGGCAGCCGGATCCGGCTGCGGGCCCGGCTCGACGCCGTCGACCCGATCCCCGGCGGCGCCACGCTCAAGCTGACGCTGACCTTCGAGGCCGACGGCAGCGACAAGCCGGTCTGCGTCGCCCAGCCGCTCTACCGCGTCCTCGAGCAGCTGCCGGGCTGATGGCCACCACCGAACCGCACGCCGACGCGCGCCGACGCGGGGGCCGCGCCGCCCTCGACGTGCTGCTGACCGAGACCACGTCGTTCGGCGGCGCCTCGCGCTTCGTGCAGCCGGCCGCCGCCGCCCGCACCGTCGCCGGCCTCGCCCGCCAGCCCGGCCGCGCCGCCCGCCGGGCCGCGGGCCTCGGCGGCGAGCTGAGCCGGATCGCGCGCGGCCGTTCGCAGCTGGCGCCGGCCAAGGGCGACCGCCGCTTCGGCGACCGCGCCTGGCAGGAGAACTGGATGCTGCGGCGGCTGCTGCAGTCCTACCTGGCCGTCGGCGACGCGCTCGACGGGCTGATCAGCGACGCCGACCTCGACTGGCGGGCCGAGCGCCAGGCGCGGTTCATGGCCAGCAACCTGATGGACGCGTTCGCGCCGACCAACTTCCCGCTCACCAACCCGGCGGTGCTGAAGGAGACGATCGACCGCGGCGGCGCCAACCTGGTGATCGGCGGCCGGCGGCTGCTGCGCGACGTCTCGCGCTCGCCGCGGCTGCCGGCGACGGTCGACACCAGCCGCTTCGAGGTCGGCGGCAACCTGGCCCTGACCCCCGGCTCGATCGTCCTCCACACCGAGGTCTTCGAGCTGATCCAGTACGCCCCGACGACCGAGACCGTCCACGAGCGGCCGCTGCTGATCGTCCCGCCGACGATCAACAAGTACTACGTGCTCGACATGGCGCCCGGCCGCAGCATCGTCGAGCACCTGGTGGCCCAGGGCCAGCAGGTCTTCATGATCTCGTGGCGCAACCCCGACGCCGACCACGCCCACTTCGACTTCGACACCTACGCCGCCGCGGTGCTGGAGGCGCGCCAGGCGGTCGCCTCGATCAGCGAGCAGCAGTCGGTCCACGTCGCCGCCGCCTGCTCGGGCGGGATCCTCAGCGCCGGGGCCGTCGGCCACCTGGCCGCCAGCGGCCGGCTCGGCGACGTCGCCAGCCTGACGCTGATGGTCTGCGCGCTCGACAACCGCCAGGCCGGGACCACCGCCGCCTTCACCAGCCGCCAGGTCGCCGCCGCCGCGATGGCCGAGTCGGCCCGCAAGGGCTACCTCGACGGCCGCTCGCTGGCCGGGGTCTTCGCCTGGCTGCGGCCGAACGACATGATCTGGGGCTACGTGGTCAACAACTACCTGCTCGGCAAGGCCCCGCCGGCCTTCGACATCCTCTACTGGAACCAGGACACGGTCCGACTGGCCGCCGGCCTCCACCGCGACTTCATCCAGCTGGCGCTGGAGAACGACCTGGTCACCGCCGGCGCGCGGACGGTCCTCGGGACCCCGGTCTCGCTGGCCGACGTCGAGCTCGACAGCTACGTGGTGGCCGGCAGCAACGACCACATCGTGCCGTGGGAGAACGCCTACCGCAGCACCCAGGTGCTCGGCGGGCGGCCGCGGTTCGTGCTCTCCACCAGCGGCCACATCCAGGCCCTGATCAACCCGCCGTCGCCGGACAGCCGGTCGAGCTACCGGGTCTCCGAAGAGCACCCGCCCGAGCCCGAGCAGTGGCAGGAGCAGGCGGCCAAGAAGCGCGGCAGCTGGTGGCCGGACTACGTCGCCTGGCTGGCCGAGCGCTCGGGCGACCAGCGGCCGGCGCCGACCGCGCTCGGCAACGACGACTACCGCGCGACGGCCAAGGCCCCGGGGATCTATGTCCACGCCAACTGACGGTCCCGACGCCTGGTGGGGGCACCACCTGGCCGAGCTGCGCTGGACGCTGGAGAGCTGGACGCTGGCGCTGGACCCGATCTATCTGCGACTGCAGGGCGTGCCGCGCGGCGACGGCCGGCCGGTGGTGCTAGTGCCCGGCTTCGGGGCCGGCGACTACACGATGAACGCGATGCGGATCTGGCTGCGGCGGCTGGGCTACCGGCCGAGCGTGGCCGGCTTCGTGACCAACACCGACTGCTCGGCGCGCGGCTACGAGCGGGTGGTGCGGGCCGTCGAGCGGGCCCACCGCCGGCACGGCCGGCGGGTGGCGGTGATCGGCCACAGCCGCGGCGGCCACTACGTCCGCGGGCTGGCCGCGGCCCGTCCCGACGTGGTCTCGCACGGGATCTCGCTCGGCTCCGACCTGCAGGGGATGCTCGGCATCAGCGTGCCGACGATGCGGGCGGTCGCCGCCACCCGCACGCTGCTGCGGCTGACCGGCCGGGCGCCGCAGCGGAGCTGCTTCACCCACGCCTGCGACTGCGGGTTCGGCCGCAGCTTCCGGCAGCCGCTCGACCCGGCGGTGCGGATGAGCAGCATCTACTCGCGCGGCGACGGCGTCGTCCGCTGGCAGGGGGCGGTGATCCCCGACGCCGAGTGCATCGAGGTCACCGGCAGCCACATCGGGCTGATCTACAACCGCGAGGTCTACCGCCAGATCGGCCGGCTGCTGGCCGTCCCCGAGCTGCCGCTGCCGGACGGCGACCTGCGGGTGCGGGTCAACGGCGCGGCGGGTCGACGGCGGGCGCCCGACTCGCCGCCGGCGCCGGCGTGAGCGCCCGCACCACCTGCGCCGCCGGCACGATCGCGTCGATCCGGCCGACCCCCTGGCCGGCGTAGAGCGGCGTTCGCTCGACCAGCGCATCGGGGCCGCCGCCGGCCAGCGCCGGGCCCGGCGTCAGCAGCGGCACGGCGGGCCGCTGCAGCCGCGGCGCCAGCTCCATCGCCGCCAGCGGCAGCAGCCGCCCGACCGGGCCGGTGGCCAGGCCCAGCGCCCGCACCGCCGCCGGACCGCGGTCGTCGCGGCGGCACCAGCGGTCGGTGGCGGCGTTGACCAGCACCCGGTGGCGCATCGGCCAGCCGACGCCGAAGAGCAGCGTGTCGATCGTCCGCTCGCCGGCGACCAGCGCCCGCTTGTAGGCCGGGTGGGCGCGCGACTCGTCGGTGGCCAGGAAGCGGGTGCCGACGACCACCGCGTCGGCGCCCTCGGCCAGCGCCGCGGCCACGTCGTCGCCGTCGACGACCCCGCCGGCGGCCAGCACCGGGGTCGCGTCGGGCAGCGCCGCGCGGACGGCGGCGACCGCGGCGGCGCGCGGCGCGGTGGCGTAGGTGTGGCCGCCCGCCTCGAGCCCCTGGACGATCACCCCGGCGACCCCGTCGCCGAGCGCCCGCCGGGCCTCGACCGCGGTGCCGACCTGCTGGAGGACCACGATCCCGGCCGCCCGCAGCGCGGCGACCACCCGCGGCGCGAAGCCGCCGTGGAGGACCACCAGCGCGGCGCCGCCCTCGACGCAGGCCCGCACGTGGGCGCGACGCAGGAACGGCACCAGCAGGTTGGCCGCCACCGGCCGGGCGCCGGCCAGCCCGCGGGCGGCGCGCAGCTCGGCGGCGAAGGCCCGCGGCGGCATGATCCCGACCGTCCCCAGCGCCCCGGCGGCCGAGACGGCCGCGGCCAGCGGCGCGGTCGAGAGGCCGCCGCCCATCCCCGCCTGGACCAGCGGGTGCTCGAGGCCGATCCGCTCGCGCCAGCCGCTCATGGTCCGACCCTACGCCGGCGGCGCGGCGCGACGGTGGGCGCTCGTCACCGCAGGGCGCCGCCGGTCTGGGCCCGGAACTCGGCCCGCAGCTCGGGATCGTCGCGGAGCGCGCCGCGGAGGTCGGCGGTGGCGGTGCTCGACCCGCGGGCGCGGGCGCCGCGGACGGTCATGCAGAGGTGCTCGGCCTGCAGCACCACCCCGACCCCGCGCGGATCCAGCTCCTGCTCGATCCAGCCGGCGACCTGCGCGGTCAGCCGCTCCTGGGTCTGGAGCCCGCGGGCGAACCAGTCGACGACCCGCGCCAGCTTGCTGAGGCCGACGATCCGCGCGCCCGGCAGGTAGGCGACGTGGGCGACGCCGTGGAAGGGCAGCAGGTGGTGCATGCAGAGCGACTGGAAGGGGATCTCGCGCGCGACCACCAGCCCGTCGTAGCCCTCCTCGTTGGGGAAGGTGGTGGCGACGAACGGCTTCGGGGTCAGCAGCTCGGCGAAGGCCGCGGCCACCCGCCGCGGGGTCTCGCGGACGCCGTCGCCGGCGGGGTCGACGCCGAGCGCGGCCAGCAGGTCGACGACCGCACGCTCGGCGGCCGCCTGGTCGACCGGTGGTGGACCGGCGGCCGACCAGGCCGACGCCGTGGGGGTGCTGCCTGCGGGACCGGGATGCATCGCCGATCGACGGTAGGCCGCCGTCCGGTGGATGTCAAGAATCATTGGCGTTAGAATCGCCCCGTGTCCGATCCCGGCCTCGACGCGATCGCCGCCCTCGGTGGCCTGGCCGACCCGATCCGCCGCCGGCTCTACGACGCGGTCGCCGCCGCGCCGGAGCCGATCGGCCGCGGCGAGGCGGCCGCCGCGGCGGGGATCTCGCGCACGCTCGCCGCCTACCACCTGGACCGCCTGGCCAAGGACGGGCTGCTGGTCGTCTCCTACGCGCGCCGCAGCGGCCGCAGCGGTCCCGGAGCCGGCCGGCCGGCGAAGCTCTACGCCCGGGCCGCGACCGAGTTCGCCGCCACCGTCCCGCCGCGCGACTACGGCCTGGCCGCGCTGCTGCTGGCCGAGGCCGCCGCCGGCGACGACAGCGGCGCCACCGAGCGCTCCCTGACCACCGCCGCCACCCGGCTCGGGCGCGAGCTGGCCGCGGCCGACCCGCCGCCGGCCTCGATCGCCGACGCGCTCCGCGGCCGCGGCTACGAGCCCTACGACGACGACGGCACCGTGCGGCTGCGCAACTGCCCCTTCCACGCCGCCGCCCGCCGCCATCCGGCGATCGTCTGCGGGATGAACCTGGCCCTGATCGAGGGCCTGGCCGACGGCCTCGGCTGCGGCGCCCGCCCGCGGCTCGATCCCGGGCCCGACCGCTGCTGCGTGGCGCTCGACCGCGAGCCGGACGGCCCGCCGGCCGACGCGCCGCGGCGCTAGACGATCCGTCGCCGCCCGTCGCCCGGCGACGGCCGCGAGACTGCGTCCATGAGCCACCCGATCCGTCCGCTGGCCGACCGCGACCGCTCCGCCTGGGACCGGCTCTGGGCCGGCTACCTGGCCTTCTACCGCCAGTCGCTGCCGGCGGCGACCAGCGACGAGACGTTCCGCCGGCTGCTGGCGGGCGAGCAGGGGATGTTCGCCTTCGTCGCCGTCGACGAGGACGATCGGCCGATCGGGCTGGTCCACGCGCTGCTGCACGCGTCGACCTGGGCGCCGGGCGGCGTTTGCTACCTGCAGGACCTGTTCGTCGACCCCGACGCCCGCGGCGGCGACGTCGCCCGGCGGCTGATCGAGGCGGTCGCGGACGAGGCCGGGCACCGCGGCGCGGTCCGGGTCTACTGGCGCACCCAGCAGTACAACGGCCGCGCCCGCAGCCTCTACGACCGGGTCGCGCGGCTCTCCTCGATGGTCACCTACGAGCGCGACCTGCCGGCCGACTGAGGCCGGGCGAGCGCAGCGAGCGCCGCGGCCAGCAGGCAGAGCCCGGCCGCCACCGCGGCCGCCAGGTTCCAGCCGTCGGCCATCCCCGCCCCGTGGCCGCCGCCGGCGTCGACCAGCGCGACCACCATCGCCACCCCCGCCGCGCCGCCGAAGTAGCGGGCGGTGTTGTTGGCCCCGGCCCCCATCGCCGCGCGGTCGGCGGGCACCGACTCGACCGCCACCCGCCCGAGCGCGGCGTTGCCGATCCCGCTGCCGACGCCGGCCACCACCAGGCCGGGCAGCAGCCGCGTCCAGGGATCGCCGGCGGCGACCCCGGTCAGCGCCGCCAGCCCGACGGCGCAGATCAGGAAGGCGAGGATCAGCCGGTGGCGCCCGTCGAGCCGCACCGGCAGCCGCCGCGAGCCCCACGCCACCACCGCGCTGGTCGCCGACCAGCAGGCGAGCACCGCCGCGCTGCCGATCCCCGACCAGCCGAGCCCGGCCTGGCCGAAGGTCGGCAGGAAGCTCATCAGCGCGATCAGCGCCAGCCCGATGAAGAGCGCGCCGCTGGTGGCGACCACGAACAGCGGCCGGCGGAAGAGGCCGAGATCGAGCAGCGGCGGCCGGCGGCGGCGCTCGACGGTGGCGAAGACAACCAGCAGCAGCACGCCGGCCGCCAGCAGCGCGAGCGTCGCACCGTCGGTCCAGCCCGAGCGACCGCGGATCACGCCGGCCGAGAGCAGGCCCATCCCGGCCGCCAGCGTCGCCACGCCCGGCAGGTCGATCGGCGACGGCCGCGCCGCCCGCGACTCGGCCACCGTCAGCGCTGCGGCGGCCAGCGCCAGCCCGCCGAGCGCCTCCAGCCCGTGGACCGCCCGCCAGCCGCCGACCAGCTCCAGCCCCGAGCCGACCAGCGGCCCGATCGCGATCCCGGCGCCGACCATCGCGCCCCAGATCCCGGTCGCGCGGGTGCGGGCGGCGGGCGCGGGGAAGGCGTGGCCGATCAGGCCGAGGCTGGCCGCGACCACGCCGGCCCCGCCGACGCCCTGGAGCACGCGGGCGACGACCAGCACCGGCATCGACCAGGCGACGGTGGCCAGCAGCGACGCGCCGGCGAGGAACAGCGCCCCCAGCACCAGCGCCCGCCGGCGCCCGAAGTCGTCGGCCAACGCGCCGGCCACCAGCAGCGCGGCGGCCAGCCCCAGACTCATGCCGCTGAGCGCCCAGGTGCGGCCGTCGACCCCGCCGCCGAGGCCCGCGGAGGCCGGGGCGACGGTGGTGGTGATCGACGTGAACGCGATCAGGACCAGCAGCGTGCCGGCGGCGCCGACGGCCAGCGTCCGCGCGGGCGAGCTGACCGCGACCGCGCTCGCGGCCCGGCCGGGCGCCTGCTCGATCCCGCTGGTCGTCGCCTCCACGCTCGCGTCCTCGGTTCGCTGAACGAACTGCGCGCGGACGCTAGCAGAAGATCGGTTCGGTCACCGAACCATCAGCTACGATCGAGGGAGGATGCTGCCCAACCGCTACGAGACCCAAGCCTGCGCCGCCGCCCGGGCGCTGGAGATCGTCGGCGAGCGCTGGACGCTGCTGATCGTCCGCGACGCCTTCTTCGGCGTCCGCCGCTTCAGCGACTTCGCCGTCCACCTGGACGTGCCGCGGGCCGTCCTCAGCGAGCGGCTGCGGTCGCTGGTGCAGGACGGGGTCCTGGCCCGCGAGCCCGACCCCGAGCACCCCAGCCGCCACCACTACCGGCTGACCGCGGCCGGCCGCGACCTTTGGCCGGTGCTGCACGCGCTCGTCACCTGGGGCGGCACCCACCGAGTCGACGGCCCGACCAGCCGCCGCTTCACCCACGCCGCCTGCGGCAGCGAGCTGGGCCCGCACGCCCGCTGCCCCGCCTGCGACCTGACGCCCGAGCCGGAGGAGGTGCTGACCGCCGCCCGCCCCGGCGTCCGCCCGCTGCGCGACGACCCGGTGACCCAGGCGCTGCAGCCCCCGCGGCGGCTGCTGACCCCGCTCTAGGCGACCGGCGGGCGACCGGCGGCGGGCGCCGGACGAGGTGGCAGAGTCTGCGCGATGGCCACCCGCCGACAACGGATGCCCGGGCCCGAGCGGCGCGAGCAGCTGCTCGACCTGGCCCTCGCCGTGGTCGCCGGCGACGGGGCCCACGCGCTGACGATCGACCGCGTCGCCCGCGAGGCCGGGGTCGCGCGGACCGTCGTCTACGCCCACTTCGGCTCGCTCGACGAGCTGATCGACGCCCTCATCAGCCGCAGCGAGCAGCGCGCGGTCGAGCGGGTGGCGGCGCTGGTGCCGGCGGCGATCGGCGGCTCGCTCTCGGGCGCCGACGTCGACCGGCTGCTGCTCGACGGGCTCGAGGGCCTGTTCGCCGAGCTCGGCCGCGACCCGGCGATGTGGCGGGTGATCTTCATGGCGCCCGAGGGCCTGCCGCCGCGGTTCGCCGCCCGCCTCGGCGCCGGCCGCGACCTGGTCGCCGCGCTGCTGCGGCCGGTGGTCGCCCGCGGGCTCGAGCGGCGCGGGCTGACCGCGCTCGATCCCGAGATCACCACCCGGCTGCTGCAGGCGGTCGTCCGCGAGAGCGTGCGGCTGCACCTGCACGACCCGGCCGCCTACCCCAGCGCGCGGCTGCTCGACCAGCTGCGGATCTACCTGACCGCGCTCCGCCCGCCGGCCAGCGACGTACAGACGCGTACGAACGACCACGCCACCTAGCCCTCCCGCAGGATCAGGCTTGACGGCACGGCCTGCCGACCGGTACATACACGACTGTACATAGCTCGTCCGGGAGGCCGAGGCGTGGCCTCCCGGCCCGCGTCCCGCACGTCCCAGGAGGAGCAGCACCATGTCCGTGTTCCCACGGCTGCGCCGGGCCCTCGCGCTCGGCACCGCCCTCGCCTGCCTCGGCCTGACCGTCCCCGCGGTCGCCAGCGCCGACCCGCCGACGCTCGAGCCCGCGCGCGGCGACTGGATGACCGCCGTCAACGCCCAGCAGTGCGCCCGCCCCGGCGTCCAGCACGTGATCTACCTGCCCGGCTTCATCGCCTTCGGCAACGACGACACCGAGACGATCTCGCGCACCAACGCGATCGTCGGCTGGACGATCAACAGCAGCCAGCGGCCCTGCGTGTGGGTCTACCGCTACTCGCACCCGCTGGTCGGCGGCAGCGTCGGGATCGGCGCGCTGGCCGAGTCGGCCGCCGGGCTCGGGCGGCTGATGAACGAGCGTGGGATCCCCGACAAGGTCGACCTGATCGGCTACTCCGAGGGCGGCCAGGTGGCCAACTACGCCGTCCTCCACGGGCTGGCGCCGCGCGTCCGCCACCAGGTCGGGCTGGCCGGGCTGGTGCGGCCGATCGTCGACATCCACGACTACCCGTTCCCGCCGCCGTTCCAGAACGTGCCGGTCGGGACCGGGCGGATCAACCTCTTCTACGCCGGGGTGATGCCGGCCGGCGGCTTCTACTTCTCCGACCTCGTCAGCCAGGACTACTGGCGGCAGGCGCTGCCGGGCACGACCAACGGCGAGGACGGCCGCGACAACGATCCGGGGGTCTGCTACTACGATCAGGTCGGCAGCCGCGACCAGTTCTTCGGCGAGGGCGGCCGCGGCGAGGGCGCCATGCACAAGGGCGCCCGCGGCTGGGCGCCGCTCTACATCGCCGGCGTCGACCACGGGATCGTCAACCACGTGCCGTCGATCCAGCGCGCGCTGAGCTTCCTCGACACGCCCTGCTGATCGCGGCGGCCGGGGCGGGCGCCCACCCGCTCGCCCCGGTCGCGCTACTGCAGCGCCGAGGTCAGCCGGGCCAGGTTGTCGACGATCTGGCTCGGCCACGGCCGGCCGCGGTGCTCGTCGAGGGTCAGCTCGCGGCTGACGCTGCGGTAGTGGTCCTCGACCGCCCGCAGCCGGTCGGCGAACTCGCGGCCGGAGACCATCAGCGACAGCTCCATGTTGAGGCCGAAGGAGCGCATGTCCATGTTGCTGGAGCCGATCACCGAGACGTCGTCGTCGATCGTCAGGTGCTTGGCGTGGAGGATGTACGGCGCCGGGTAGCGGTGGATCCGGACCCCCGACCGCAGCAACGCCTCGTAGTAGGAGCGCTGGGCGTGGAAGACCAGCGGCTGGTCGCCGATCTCCGACACGAACAGCTCGACGTCGAGCCCCCGCTCGGCCGCGGTCGTGACGGCGTGCATCAGCGACTCGTCGGGCACGAAGTAGGGGCTGGTGATCGAGACCCGGCGCTGGGCGTTGTAGATCAGCGAGTTGAAGAGCTTGAGGTTGTTGTCGTCGTCGAACCCCGGGCCGCTCGGCACCACCTGGCACTCGAGCGTCGTCGCCGCCTCGGCCGGATCGGCGTCGTCGATCTCGATCTCCAGCTGCTCGCCGCCCTCGCTGTGCCAGTCGGTCACGAAGACCGCGTCGACGCTGGCCACGATCGGGCCCTCCAGCCGCACCATCAGCTCCTGCCACTGGAGCCCGCGGCGGCGGTTGCCGCGCTTGTTGTAGCTGCGGTCGATCAGGTTCTGCGAGCCGACGAAGGCGACGTCGCCGTCGACCACCAGCAGCTTGCGGTGGTTGCGCAGGTCGGGCCGCTGGTAGCGCCCGCGGAGCGGCTGGACGGGCAGCATCGGCCGCCAGTCGGCGCCGGTCGCCCGCAGCCGCCGCAGCGTCCGCCGGTGGTGCGGCGTGCGCAGCGAGCCGACGTGGTCGTAGAGCAGCCGGACCGTGACCCCGCGGGCGACGGCGGCCTCGAGCGCGGCGAAGAACGGCTCGGTCGTCGCGTCGGCGGCGACGATGTAGAACTCGACGTGGATCGTCTCGCGGGCGGCCTCGACCGCGCCGGTCATCGCCGCCAGCGAGCCGCCGTAGTCCTCGATCAGCTCGGCCCGGTTGCCGGTCACCAGCGGCATCGCGCCGAGGTTGCGGTTGAGCCGCACCACCGAGGCCAGCCACGGCGGTCCGGGATCGCCGTCGGGCACTGCGTCCATCCCCGCCGTCCGCTCCAGGATCAGCCGGTTGGCCTCGCGCTGGCGCCGCCGCCGGTGGGCGGGCAGCTTCGGGTTGCCGATCAGCAGGAAGGCGATCACCCCGATGTAGGGGATCAGGAAGATCGCCATCAGCCACGCCATCGCCGACTCGGGCCGGCGGTTCACGGGCACGATCACGACCGCCGCGATCCGCACGCCGAGCCCGATCAGGTCGAGCGCGAGCGTGCCGTGCAGGAGAAGGCTGAACGGATCCACGCGGCAACGCTATCCGTCGCCGGAGCCGGCCTCCCCGTCGACCGCCAGCGCGGACAGCGCGTCGAGCAGCAGCGCGATCCCCTGCTCGTAGGCGTCGTCCGGCGCGGGGAACAGGTGCGGCGCGGCCGCCACGACGTGCGGGAAGCGGTCGGCCGGCAGCAGCGCCACCGCCCGCCGGGCCGCCGCCCGCGCGTCCTCGTCCAGCTCGTCGGCGCCGACCGTGGCCAGGAACAGCCCCGAGCCGGCGATGAAGCTCTCCAGCACCGCGTAGGCCAGGCCCAGCCGCTCGACCGGGACGCCGGCCTCGCGCAGCAGCCGCAGCACGTCCTCGGTGATCCGGACCAGGCTCGGCGTCTGCTCGTCCTGGCGCACCAGCGCAGCGGCGAAGTCGGGGTGGCCGACGTAGATCTCGCGGACGGTCAGCGCGACCTGGCGGATGCCGTCGCGCCACGGCGTGCCCGGCGCCACCCGCGGGATCCGCCCGAAGGCCCGGTCGGCCAGCTCGACCACCAGCTCCTGCTTGTTGCGGAAGTGGCGGTAGATCGCAGTCGGATCCGCCCCCAGCTCGACGCCGACCCGCCGCATCGTCAACGCCGCCAGGCCGTCGGCGGCGAGGATCCGCTCGGCCGCGCGCAGGATCGCCTCGCGGTCGAGCCGGGGGCCCGCGGAGCGGGAGGGGGAGCGGGCGCCGGGGGCCATCGGCGAGCAACCGTACGGGGCGTCCGCAGCGCCGTCAACGAACCCGGCCGTCGCCGGCGGATCGCCCCTCCCCCACGACTGCCAACGCTGTTGACTACAGCGTTGACAGCAGGCCGTGGGCGGCGTACGGTGCGCCCGATGCCGGGTCGGGGGACGGAGCGAACGGGGTCGCCGCGGACGGCGGCCCGACGGCGGCGGGCACTGGCGCGGCTGGCCGCCCTGGCCGCGGCGACGGCGGCGCTGCTGCCCGCCGCGGCGGCCGCCGACGGCCCCCGCCGCCTGACCGGCTACCTGCCGACCGCCGACGGCACCCAGCTGCACTACAGCGTGCTGCTGCCCGCCGACGACGGTCCCCACCCGGCCGTCATGACCTACAGCGGCTACGACTCCGGCAGCCTCGGCGGCTCCGCCGACCAGGCCGGCAACGGCACCTTCTCCGCCAGCCAGGACCAGGAGCTGGTCGCGCGCGGCTACGCGGTCGTCGGGGTCAACATGCGCGGCACCGCCTGCTCCGAGGGCAGCTTCGACCTCTTCAGCGGCCAGTGGGGCCGCGACGGCGCCGACGCCGTCGAGTGGGTCGCCCGCCAGCCGTGGTCGAACGGCCGGGTCGGGATGGCCAACTGGTCGTGGGCCGGGCTCTCGCAGCTGTTCACCGCCCAGGAGCGGCCGCCGCACCTGCGCGCGATCGCCCCCGGGATGGTCGTCGCCGACCCGCTCCGCGACGTCGGCGGGCCCGGTGGCGTGCCGAACGTGCAGTTCCCCGCCGACTGGTGGCTGTTCATCCAGACCCGCTGGCTGGCGGCCAGCCAGACCGCGCTGCTGGAGGGCGACGTCCGCTGCCTGCTGAACGTCGTCCGCAACATCGCCGCCGGCCAGGACGTCTCGCCGCCGGCGCTGCTCGGTCGCCACCAGTTCGACGACGACCCGTTCTTCCTCGGCCGCCGGATCGACGCCCGCCGGATCCGGATCCCGGTGCTCTCGATGGAGGCCTGGCAGGACGAGGCGACCGGCCCCCGCGGCGGCCACTACCAGCGCGACCTCGACCCCGCCCGGACCTGGTTCGTCGGCACCAACGGCCGCCACGACGTCTACTTCAGCCGCCGCTTCCGGGCCACCCTCTTCGCCTTCCTCGACCGCTTCGTGAAGGGCGAGGCCAACGGCTTCGAGCGGCGGCCGCGGGTCCAGCTGTGGCGCGACGCGACCGCCGGCGGCGGCGAGGGCGGCTTCGAGGACCAGATGGAGGCCTTCGCCCCGACCTCGGTGATCGAACGGCCGAGCCTGCCGCTGGCCGTCACCCCGCTGCGGCTGGCGCTGCGCGGCGGCGGCCGCCTGACCGAGGCGCCCGCGACCGCCGGCGAGTCGCCCGACGGCTACCGCGGCGGGATCGCCGGGCCGGCCGTCAACGACCTCCGCGAGAGCGGCGAGTGGGCCGGTCGCCCACCCGACCGCGACGGCGCCCGCAGCTACACCACCGGCCGCCTGCCCCAGGAGCTGACCGTCGCCGGGCCGGCCAGCGTCGACCTCTGGGTCAGCTCCGCGGCCACCGACACGGACCTCCAGGTGACGCTGACCGAGGTCCGCCCCGACGGCCAGGAGGCGTACCTCCAGCGCGGCTGGCTGCGGGCCTCGGCGCGGGCGATCGACCCGGCCCGGTCGTCGCCGCTGCTGCCCTTCCACCGCCAGGTCGGCGGCGACCAGCGGCCGCTCGTGCCCGGCGTCCCCGTCCTCGCCCGGGTCGAGCTGCAGAAGCTCGTCCACACGTTCCGCGCCGGGTCGAGCATCCGGATCTGGATCGACGGGCCGAGCACCACCGGCGAGTTCGGCTTCGCCCCCGCGACCGCGACCCCGGAGAACCGGCTCTGGCACGACCCGGCCCGGCCCTCGCGGCTGGTCCTCGGGGTGCTAGACGGCCCGGTGCCCGGCGGGCCGCGGCCGGCCTGCGACCGCGTCCTCTTCGAGCCCTGCCGGACGAACCCGGTGGCGGTCCCGGCCGGGGTCGGCCCGCGCCCGCCGCAGACCGCGGCCGCCCCCGCGGCGGCCTGCCTGCCGGCCCGGATCCGGGTCCGCGGCGACCGGATCGGGCGGGTCCGGATCGGGGCGCCGGCCGCCGGGCTGGCGCGGCTGGCGGTGGCGCCGACAGCGCTCGGCCGCCACCGCCGCTGGTGCGTCGAGGGCGGCGGCGCGGTCGTCGCCCTGCTCGACCGTCGCGGGCGGGTGTGGCTGGTGGCCAGCAGCGCCCCCGGCCACCGCGCCGGCGGGGTCGGTCCGCGGACCGCGGACCGGCGGCTGCGCGACGCGCGGACCGTCGCCCCCGGCGTGCGGCGGGTCGGACGACTGGCGTTCGCGGTCGCCGGCGGCCGCGTGCGGACGGTGGCCGTCGCCGCCCCGGCACTGGCCCGCAACGGCTCCGCGCTGCGGCGGGCGCTGGCGACGGCGCGGCGGGCCCTGGCCCGGCCAGCCGCTCCGTGACCCGGTTAACCTCCCGCCGGTGATCGACCTGCCGCTCGACGAGCTCCGCCACGGCTTCGGCTTCGGGGTCGCCGGGAACTTCGCCGGCCACCTCGAACAGGCCGGCGAGGCCGCCGACTTCGTCCACGTCGAGGCCGCCGCCGAGGCCCCGAAGGGGATCTTCCCCTGGTACGTGCCGGCCGCCGCCGAGGGCGCGGTGCCGGCCTTCCTGCACGCCTTCCCGCTGGCCCACGACGCGATCGCCAAGCCGCCGTCGAGCGAGCCGGTGAACCTGCAGATCGAGCCCGAGGTCGGGCTGCTGGCCGCCGTCCGCTACGGCGACGACGGCGCGGTGACGGCGCTCCAGCCGCAGGCGATCGCCGCCTTCAACGACTGCTCGATCCGCCGCCCGGGCGCGCGCAAGATCAGCGAGAAGAAGAACTGGGGCGCGGACTCGAAGGGCGTCGCCGCCCGCGGCTTCGCGATCGACGACCTGGCCCCCGACGGCCCGACGGCGAGCTTCCGGCTGGCCAGCTTCCTGCGCCGCGACGGCCGCAGCGACGGCTACGGGATCGACAGCCCGCTGCCCGAGTACAGCTACTACGGCGCCCGCCTGCTGGACTGGATCGTCGAGCGGCTGGCCCACCAGGAGGGCGCCGACGGCACCCCGCTGGAGCCGGTCGGGGCCTACCTGCGGGCGGCGCGGCCGGAGCGGGTGCTGATCGGGATCGGCGCCACCCGCTACACCCCGTTCGGCGAGTCGACCTTCCTCCGCGACGGCGACGACGCGATCGTGATCGTCTACGACGGCGCGGTCCACGCCCCCGAGCAGGTGGCCGAAGCGGTCGCCGGCGGCCGCGAGGACGAGCTGACCGCGGCCTCGGTGCTGCGCCAGCGCGTGCGCGACGCCAACTAGCCCGCCGGCGCGGCCGGCGGCGAGTCGACCCGCACCAGCCGCGCCCGCGCGTCGCCGGCCTCGTCGCGGGCCGAGGGCGCCACCAGCCCCTCCAGCACCAGCCGCCGGCCGGTGGCGATGCAGGCGTCGATCTCGTCGTCGCTGAGGGCCAGACGGTCGGGCCGCATGCTCAGGCCGACGACGCCGTTCCAGGCGCCCCAGAGGAACCGTGACAGCTGGTGGGCGTCGAGCGGACGCGCCTCGCCGGCGTCGATCGCGGCCTGGACCTGCTGGCGGAAGCGGTCGACCAGCTCCTCCATCCGGTCGGTGATCCGGGCCCGCAGCTCGTCGTCCTCGACCGGCGCGCTCTCGATCCCGGCGAAGGCCAGGAAGCGGAACGCGCCCGGGTGCTCCAGGTGGAAGCGGAGGTAGGCGTCGCCGGCGGCCAGCACCTGCTCGAGCGGGGTCCGGTCGTCGCGGTAGGCCTGCTCCATGTAGAGCGCGAACAGCTCGACCGAGCGCTCGGCGAGCGCGTGGTACAGGCCGTCCTTGTTGCCGAAGTGGCTGTAGATCGAGCCGACGGCGACGTCGGCCGCGGCGGCGATCTCCTCGACCTTCGTCCCCCGGTAGCCGTCGACGCGGAAGGCCCGCTCGGCCGCGTCGAGGATCGCCGCGCGGGTCCGCGCGGCGCGGCGCTCGCCCCGGGCCGGCCGCCGCGGGACCTCCTGATCGGGGCTCCCGACGACCGCGGACGACTCAATTGGAATGGAGTTCATCGATGAATCTACTTGCAACTATAGCTCCGGCGCGGCTATCGTCGCGCCATGGGAGAGCATGATGTCGTGATCGTCGGCGCGCGGCTGGCGGGCACCACGGCGGCCGCCGAGCTGGCCCGCAGCGGACGTGACGTGGTCGTCCTCGACCGCGCGCGGTTCCCCTCGGACACCCTCTCGACCCACGTCCTCTTCGGCGGCGGGATCGACGAGCTGCGCCACATGGGCGCCTACGACAAGGTCGCGGCGCTCGACCCGTCGTACATGCGCCACCTGGCGATCCACTTCGGCGACGAGGTCTCGGTCCACGAGCGCTGGGGCGCCTGCGGCGAGGCCGACTTCGTCTGGTGCATCCCGCGACCGCTGCAGGACGCGATCCTGGTCGAGACGGCGCGCGAGCACGGGGCCGACGTCCGCGAGGGCTGCGAGATGCTCGACGTCCTCTGGCGCGGCGGCCGCGCGGCCGGGGTCCGCTACCGCGACCGCGACGGCGAGGTCCGCGAGCTGCGGGCGAAGCTGGTGATCGGGGCCGACGGCCGCCGCTCGACCGTCGCCGCCCGGGTCGGGGCCTGGCAGCCGTACCGGGCCTCGAAGAACGGCCGCGGGCTGGTCTTCCGCTACATCGACGACCCGCACGTCGACACGCCGCTGAACGAGACGCTCTCGCAGTGGCGCGACGGGACCTCGTTCTGCATGGTCTTCCCGAGCGCCCCGCGGCCGCGGACGATCGCGCTGGTGATGGGGCCGGCGGCCGACGTCTCGCGGGCCCGCAAGGACCCGGAGGGCGTCTGGGACGAGTTCCTCCGCCGCCACCCCGGGTTCGCCGAGCGGATCGCCGGCGCGACCAACGTCGGCAAGCTCCGCTCGACCGCCGACGTGCCGGCCTTCTTCCGGCCCAGCAGCGGGCCGGGCTGGGCGCTGGCCGGCGACGCCGGGCACTTCAAGGACCCCGTGATCGGCAACGGCCAGCGCGACGCGAT
Source organism: Patulibacter defluvii (assembly GCF_034096925.1). NCBI lineage: Bacteria > Bacillati > Actinomycetota > Thermoleophilia > Solirubrobacterales > Patulibacteraceae > Patulibacter > Patulibacter defluvii. The sequence continues at coordinate 8,499 of NZ_JAWZSQ010000006.1, read as the reverse complement.
GTGGATGGGCCGCTCGCTCGGCGAGGCCGCCGCGCCGGTGCTCGACGACCCGGCGGCGCTCGACGCCGCGCTGCGGCGCTGGGAGCAGGCTCGCGACGACGAGTGCCTGTCGGCGTACCACTTCGCCAACGGCGAGACCCGGATCCAGCCCCAGTCGCGGGTGCTGGTCGAGCTGGCGCACCGCTCCGACGGCAGCGGCGAGCACGACCTCGGCGACATCTTCCAGCGGGTCCGCAGCCAGCAGGAGGTGCTGCCCGTCTCGCGGCTGCTGCGCGGCGCGGTCGGCGCGATCCGCCGCCGCCCGCGCGACGCGGCGGCGATCCTGCGCGACGCGCTGCCCGACCTGCGGACCGACCTGGCGGTGCGGGCCGAGATCCGTGCCCACCGCTTCCGCTCGACGCGGACGATCGTCGGCTCCGAGCACCCCGGCTGGGAGTGGCCGGCGCCGCCCGCCCGCCGCCCGGCCGAGCCGGCCGAGCCCGCGGCGACCGACCCGGTCCCGGCCGAGCAGCCCGCCGCCCCCGCCCGCCGCCGCGGCGCCCGCCCGCGCCGGGCCGCCGCCCCCGCCACCACCGAGACCGAGGTCCCCGCATGAGCCCCCGCCCGCCGATCCGCGTCGCCGCCGTCCAGCCGCAGCTGGAGCTGGGCGCGGTCGAGGCCAACCTGCTGCGGATCGAGGACCTGATCCGCGACGCCCACCGCGAGCACGACCCGCGGGTGATCGTGGTGCCCGAGGCGATGACCTCGCCCAACGTCTACCACCACAAGCTGCGCGGGGTGGCGCGTCCGGTCGACGGCGCCCCCTTCCAGCTGCTGACCCGGCTGGCGCGCGAGCTGGACTGCGTGATCGCCGGCGGCTTCCTGGCCCGCCGCGGCGGCGACACCCACGGGACCTACGTGCTGGCCGAGCCCGGCGGCCGCGCCCACCTGCACGACAAGGACATCCCGACCGCCTGGGAGAACCACTACTACACCGGCGGCGACGACCAGGGACGGACCCACTGCGCCGCGCTCGGCCTCGACGTCGGGCTCTGCTCCGGCTGGGAGTGGATGCGGTTCCGGACCTCGGCCCGGCTGCGCGGGGTCGACCTGATCCTGGGCGGGATGTGCTGGCCGTCGTTCCCGCTCAACTGGGGCGGCCCCTTCCGCCGCTGGGTGGCGCGCGAGCACGCGATCTGGCGCCAGGGCTCGCGCGAGCTGCCGCGGCAGGTGGCGCGGCTGGTCGGCGCGCCGGTGGTCCACGCCGCCCACGTCGGCCCGGTCGAATCGCAGACCCCGCTGGCGCCGTCGATCGCCTGGCGGACGGAGATGATCGGCGAGACCCAGATCTGCGACGCCGACGGCACGATCCGCGCGCGGCTGACGCTCGAGGACGGCGAGGGCCACATCGCGGCCGACGTCGTGCCCGGCTCGGTGGCGCCGCTGGACCCGATCGAGAAGCGGTTCTGGATCCCGCTCGTGACCCCGGCGACCCACGCCGCCTGGTACGGGATGAACGCCCACGGCCGGCTGAGCTACCGCTGGCGCAAGGCCCGCGGCCAGCACGAGTGGCAGTCGTGGCCGGCGGGCGACCTGCCGGACGAGCTGGGACCGGTCGCCGACGAGCAGGCGCAGCACTTCGCGACCACCGGCTGAGCCTGGATGAGGCGCGGCGCCGACGGCCGGTCAGCGGCAGCGGCGGGCCAGCCGCTGCCGCAGGTCGAGCACCCGGGCCGTCGCCGCCCGCGCCTCGTCGCGCGCCAGCCCGCCGTCGTCGAGCGCCTTCCGCAGCGCCCGCGCGGCGACCAGCGCGCCGTCGGTGCGGGTGCCGTAGAGCAGCAGGTCGATCCCGGCGCGGGCGGCGGTCACCGCCAGCTGCTCGGGCGAGCGGACGGCGGAGAAGGCCCCCGCCTGGAGGTCGTCGCTGATCGTCACGCCGCGGAAGCCGAGCCGCCCGCGCAGCTCGTCGCGGACCAGCTTCGGCGCGAGCACCGCCGGCGCCGGGCCGTAGGCGGGGTAGATCGCGTTGGCCAGCATCACCAGCTCGACCCCGCCGTCGATCAGCCGCCGGAAGGGCGCCAGGTCGCGGGCGCGAAGGGCGGACGCCTCGGCCTCGATCCGGGCCCGGCCCTCGTCGGTGTTGCGGCGGGCGCGGCCGAGGCCGGGGAAGTGCTTGGCGGTCGAGGCGATCCCGCCGCCGCGGGCGCCGGCGAGGAAGGCCGCGGCCAGCGTCGAGACGGTCTCGGGGTCGTCGCCGTAGGTCCGGTCCTGGGCGGCGATGAAGCCGTCGCCGCCGAGGTCGGCGACCGGCGCCAGGTTGACGTTGATCCCGGCCGCGCAGAGCGCCCGGGCGCTGTCGCGGCCGGCGCGGCGGACGACGGTCGGTCCGCCGGCGCCCTGCTCGCTGGCCGAGGCCCGCGGCGGCGCGTCGACCAGCCGCCGGACCTGGCCGCCCTCCTGGTCGGTCAGCACCAGCAGCGGCGTCCGCCGCAGCGCCTCGGGTCGCGGCAGCGCCTGCAGCCGCCGGGTCAGGGCCCGTGCCTGCCGCAGCCGGCGGGCGTTCTCGGCGAACAGGATCACCCCGCCGACGTGGCCGTCGGCGATCGCCTTCCGCAGCGCCGGCGGGACCGTGGCCCCGGTCTGGCGGAAGGGGGCGATCACCCGCTGCCCGGCCAACTCGTCGTCGTCGAGCTCGGCCGCCAGCCGTTCGGCGGCCGTGCCCTTCGCCGCCGCCGATCGCGACCCGTTCGGCCCGTCGTCCCCGCCGCCGGAGCCGATCAGCACCACCAGCAGCACGAGCACCGCGACGGCGGCGAGCGCGGCCAGCAGCCACTGGCGACGCCGGCGGGCGGCGCGCTGGCGCTCGGCGCGGGCGGTCCGGCGCTCGCGGTCGCGGTCGCTCGCGGCTGTCGGCGGCGCGGGCACGGCCCCAGGCTGGCACAGCCGCCCGACGGCCGTCGACCCACGACCTTCGTATGGGGCCGAGCCGACCGGGCTATCCTCGGAGGACCGGCGTCGACCCGCGCCGGTGGAGGAGCAGTCCCGATGGCCACCGCCACCCGTCCGTCCGCAGCGCCCGCGAGCGCGCCGGCGATCGTCGACGACGCCGTCCGCTCGATCGTGGCCGAGCTCGACGCCGAGGCCGCGTTCGGCGGGCTCGCCGACGCCCGCGGCCAGGTCCCGCTGCTGCACAGCTGCGGGGTCGAGCCGGAGCGGTTCGCCGCGCTCGTCCTCCGCACCGGCCGCGGGCTCGGCGGGCGCGTGCTCGGCGAGTCGCGCGCCTTCGCGCTCTCCGACTACCAGCGGGCCCGCTCGATCACCCGCGAGTACATGGCCGCGATCACCGACGAGGGCCTGCGCGGGATGGCCTGCGTGCCGATCCCGGGCGAGGACGGCGTCGGCGGGCTGCTCTACGTCGCCTCGCGCGAGCGCGGCGCCCCCGGCGACCGACTGGTGCGGGCCGTCGAGCGGGTCGCCGTCGTGGCCGCCGCCCGGATCCGCGAGCGCGGCGCCCACGAGCAGGAGCAGCGCCGGATCCTCGACCACCAGCGGCGGACGATGGCCGGGGCGGTCCAGGACGCGGTCTCCCGCCAGCTGCTCTTCATCGGCCAGGCCGCCCGCCACGCCGAGATCAGCGGCGACCCGACCCTCGCCCTGCGCGGGATCCGGCGCGCGGCCGACGCCGCCCAGCGCGGCCTGCGCGACCTCTGGGCGCCGGCCGCCGACCGCGCCACCGGCAGCCTGCGGGTGCTGCTGGTCGACGGCCACCCGCTGATCCGCCGCGGGCTGCGGGCGACGGTCGAGGACGCCCTCGGCGCGGCCGTGATCGACGAGGCCGCCACGATCGACGAGGCGCTCGAGCTGGCCCGCCGGGCGGCGCCCGACCTGGTGCTGCTCGACCCCGGTGCCCCCGGCGACCTGCCGGCGGCGTTCGCCTGCGCCGAGCTGCGGGCGCTGCGGCCGACGACCCGGATCGCGCTGCTGACCAGCGAGCTGCCGGCGGCCGAGCTGCGGGCTTGCCTCGACGCCGGGGCCTGCTCCTGCCTGCGTCCCGACGGCGATCCCCAGCGGCTGGCCGACGGCTTGCGGCGGACGCTCGACGGCGAGCCGGTCCGCGACGCCCTGCCGGCCGTCGCCGACGCCCCCGCCGCGGCCGCCGCCGGTCCCCACCTGACCCCGCGCGAGCGGCAGGTGCTGACGCTGCTGGCCGAGGGCTGCTCGAACCGCCAGATCGCCGAGCGGCTGGTGCTGAGCGAGCCGACGGTCAAGGGCCACGTCGGCCGGCTGCTGGCCAAGCTCGGGGCCCGCTCGCGGCTGCAGGTGGTCGTGCGCGCCGCCGAGCTGGGCCTGCGCTAGACCGTCGATCCGTCCAGGCCGCGGCCAACCCGTGCGCGGCCGGCCGCCCGCGGCCGATGCGGGAAGCGTGCAGCTGCGTCCGATCCACGCGATCACCGCCCTCGCCGTCGGCGCGGCGCTGGTCGTCGGCGGCGGCCCCGCGGGGATCGCCGACCACGCCACCGACGCCTGGAACGCCGTCCACGACAAGATCGACGGCCCGGTGCCGAAGACGGTCGCGGTGCCGGCGCCGGTCAGCCTCGGCGACCACCAGCTGACGGCCACCTCGGTGGCGCTGATGGCCGACGCCGAGCGCCGGATCACCGGCGCCTGCACCCAGGTCCAGCAGCTGCGCAACGACGTCGCGGCCCGCGACCGGGTGCTGTCGACCCTCGACCAGCCGATGAGCGTGCTGGCGACGCTCTACGACGACGATCCCCGCGGCCGCAGCGGCGACGACGAGCTGCGCCAGTCGCTGCTCGACGCCGCCGACACGATCGACCTCAGCTGCGACGACGGCGATCGCGCCCAGATGCTGCAGCGGGCCGTGGCCCGCGGCGACCGCGACCGCTGAGGGCGGTCAGGCCCCCTCGACCACCCGGAAGGCGATCCCCGCGGCCTGCAGCCGCGCCAGCAGCGCGTCGCCCATCGCCTGGGCGGTGGTCACCTGGCCGGCGGTCGGCGGCAGCTCGTCGAGCGCCAGGCAGAGCCCCGACTCGGCGAGCATCTTGGCCGTCTCGTCGTAGCCCGGATCGCCGCCGGAGACCTCGGTCACCACCCGCTGGCCGCCGCCGGTGCCGACGAAGCGGACCCGGAACCAGCTCTTGGCGCGGACCTCGGGGCTCGGCCCCTCGCCCTGGGCCTTGGCCTTCAGCAGCAGCTTGCGGGTCGGCGGCAGCTGCGCGAGGGCGAAGAGCGTCGGGACGCCGGCGGCCAGCGTCGCCACCGTCCGCGCCTTGCGGGCGATCAGGTAGTGGCCGTAGACGAAGTCGGGGCCGTAGCGCTCCAGCGCCCGCGCCGAGCGGCGGACGATCTGGGGATCGACGGTCGGCAGCGGCACGACCCAGCCGCCGAGCGCCTCGTCGCGGCGGATCCGGTTGCTCGCCGGACGCACCCGGCGGTCGCTCGGCCGCGGCTCGATCTGGCGCCGCCGCTTGGCCGCGGCGGCCATCTGGCGGGCGCGGGCGAAGCCGTTGACCGCCGAGTGGAAGGTGCCGCCCGACGGCTGGCCGCCGGCCCGCACGTAGCCCTCGACGTGCAGCGGCACGCCCTCCGGCAGCTGGAGGACGGTGAAGTAGGCCCCGAGGTCGTGCGGGATCGAGTCGAACCCGCAGCAGTGGACGATCCGGGCCCCGGTCGCCAGCGCCTGCTCGTGGTAGGCGTTGTACATCCGGTCGACGAACTCCGGCTCGCCGGTCAGGTCCAGGTAGTCGGTGCCGGCCGCCGCGCAGGCCGCCACCAGCGGCTCGCCGTGCAGCGCGTAGGGGCCGACGGTGGTGACCACGACCTTGGTCGCCTCGGCCACCCGCGCCAGCGAGGCGGGATCGGCCGCGTCGGCCTCCAGCAGCTCCAGCTCCGCGGTCCGCGGGTCGAGCGCCGCCAGCCGCTCGCGGACCGCCTCCAGCTTCGCCCGGTTGCGGCCGACCAGCGCCCACCGCAGCCCGTCGGGCGCGTGCCGGGCCAGGTACTCCGCGGTCAGGCCGCCGGTGAACCCGGTGGCGCCGAAGAGGACGAGGTCGAAGCGGCGGTCGTCGGCCATGGCGTGCAGTCTGCCAGCCGCCGGAGAACCCGCCGTCTTGAGCTGGCGCACAGCCGGCCGTGCGAGGATCGATCCATGAGCGACGACGGTCAGGACCGCAAGGGGTTCGAGGCGACGCTGCGCGCGATCGCGGAGGAGCTGGGCCAGACGGTCGAGCGGGTCTCCCAGGGCGACCTCGACGGGGTGGCGCGGGCGGCCGGGCTCGATCCCGACCAGGCCCGCCGCTGGACCGACGACGCCGGCCGCTGGCTGCGCGAGCAGGCGGACCAGTTCGCCGCCGGCGAGCGCTTCGGCGCGGCCGATCGCGGCGCCCGCGACGAGCCCTCCCCCGCCGCCGCCGCGCCGTCCGGCGCCGACGACCCGCTGCGGGCCGCCGGTCCCCACCCGCTCGACCTGCCGAGCGAGGAGCAGGGCCGGGCGCTGGCGGCGCTCGACTCCGGCCGCTGGACGGTCGAGCCGGGCACCAGCGCCCTCGCCGCCCGCGGCGACGGTCCCGGGCCGAGCGACGCCCTCGGGCTGGTCCGCGAGCTGCGGGTCCGCGACTGGCTCGACGGGCAGGGCGAGGTCACCCTCGCCGGCCGCCAGGCGCTGAAGCGCTGGCTGGCCGCGGCCGAGCGCGGCTAGGCGGCGGCGCTGCTGCGGGCGCGGCGCTTCGGCGTGGCGCCCTCGGCCGCCGCGGCGGCGTCGGCCTCGTCCGGGCGCACGTTCGCCATCCGGCCGAGGTCGAAGTCGAAGTCGTGGCCGGCCTCCGAGCACCAGAAGTCGGGGTGCCGCGCCAGCCACGCCTCGGCGTCCCGCTTGCCGGCCTCGATCAGCAGGTCGAAGTAGAGGTCGTCGAAGAGCAGGAACGACAGCAGCTCGCCGCGCGAGCGGGTGCGGCCGCCGCCCAGCAGCCGCGAGATCAGCGGGAAGTCGGGCTTGGTGATCCCGCGCCAGCCGGCGTAGCGGCGGTCGAAGACCTCCTCGGCCAGCTCGCCCAGCTCGCCGCGGCGGCGGGGCGAGACCAGCGCGTACTCGATCCGCCGGTAGGCGGGCCGGCCGCGGCCGGACCGCAGCTGCTTCGAGACCCGGGCGGCCCGGCTGCGGGGGGTCGCCAGCATCTCGTTGAGCGTGACCAGGTTGTGGAGGTCGTCGTTGACCTGGTCGACCAGCAGGCCGTCGACGATGTTGCTGACGACGTCGGCGATCCGCGGCACCCGCGGCGGACCCTCGCGGCCGGCGCGGTGGCCGAGCGGCTCGAAGCCGACGACGATCACCCGGTCGGCGCCGAGGTTGAGCGCCGGCGAGAGCGGGGTGTTCAGGCGCGTGGCGCCGTCGACGTAGAAGTCGGCCGCCTCGGCCGGGCGGTCGACCCGGACCGGCGCGAACAGCAGCGGGATCGCCGCCGAGGCGCGCACGTGCTGGCTGTCGATCCGGTCGACGCGGACGTAGCGGAGGTCGTCGCTGGGTCGCGAGGCGGGCATCTCCGCCTGGCCCTGGACGAAGGCCATCGGGCCGCTGCGCGCGAGCGAGGTGGCGACCAGGCAGACCGCGTCGTAGGCGCCCTCGCGGCCGTTGCGGTCGAGCGCCTCCCAGTCGACGATCTTGTCGAGCGTCCGCCGCAGCGGGTGCGGGTCCATCAGGCCGGCCAGGCGCACGCCCGGGACCTCGAGCACGTCGCCGACGAACCGCGCCAGCGTCCGCGGCAGCCCGGGGCCGACCACGCGCCGGATCACGTCGTTCTTGCGCAGGCCCCGCCAGTGCCGCAGGCCCTGCTCCACCTGCTCGGCCGCCGGCAGGTGGGCGACCGACCCCAGGTAGGCGGCGTTGATCGCCCCGACCGAGGTCCCGCAGAAGATCGTCGGCTTCTCGCCCCGCCGCTCCAGCTCCGGCAGCAGCACGGCGAGCGCGCCGACCTCGTAGGCACCGCGGGCACCGCCACCCGGCAGCACCAGGGCCACACGGCGCTGCTCGTTCCCGCGCGCTGGACGGCCGGCGGAGCTCATCAGGGCAGCAAGTATGCCGACTGGCGACCCGCGCGCGGGTCACCAGCGGACGAACTGTCAACTGCGGGTCGATACGAGGGGCACGTGGACCGAGCAGGTCGCGGCGGCGAAGCGCGAGCCCGACGCCGGTCCTGCTGAGCGAACACCGTCGCGAGATGCGACGCGTCCACGTGCGCCTCGTGGCTAGAAGTCGAAGTCCTTGGGGGGCTTCTGCTCGAACCAGAGCCGGTCGTGGTCCGGCGTCTCCTGCAGGAAGTCCGGGGTGTCGGAGAGCACGTCGCCCTGGGTCGTGTCGCCCTGGGTGGCCGGCGCGCCGTCGTCGATCCGGGTCCGCGGCAGCGGCGCCACGGCCGGCGGCGGGGCCTGACCGGCGGCCGGCGGCGGGCCGGCGGGCGGGGCCGCGGGCGGCGACGGAGGCGTGGTCGCGGCCGGCGGCGCCGG